>JAJZKY010000056.1 GCA_021803885.1 Planctomycetota bacterium | reverse complement strand
TGTATTTAATATTTTCTCGGACGGATGATTGAGGCCGAGATCAAGAAGTTTACTAGACAATATCTTTAGCACCGGCATACCAAGCGAACTACCTGGTATAAGATCCATATTATCTTCAATTAGCGCAGCGGCAGCCAGTGGACTCATATTTTTTAAAATATCATCATTTTCAAGTTTCGTAAAGAATTTTTGCCGCAGCCCATTAATTGAATCGGCCTCGTTGGGAAATAATATAAGTGCGCGATTCAAACCGGCCATTGCCTCTGGCCATGCACCATAAGCCGCCTGAAGTTGGGCTAAATGCAAGCGTAGGGACAATTCATGATGCTCCCCCCGCCAATCATAGATATGGTTTAATAATAAAGACGCCGCCGATTTGGCATCAATTTTATTCAACTTATATTCAAGCATAATCATGCGTGAGAAAGCGATGGCAGCATCACGATTATTTCTCGATTTTATTATATCATGATAGCTTATTAGAGCATTTTTGTTATTGCCTAATTTTTCCTGCAGCTCCGCTTTCTCCAGCCGGAGGTATTTCTCATTTGGGAATAATTGGAATAATTGCTCCAAAGCATGAATTTTTCCAGATCTAATAAGTGCTTCGGCAACAATTGGGGTAACTTGTCCTCTTAATGCAACTGGTAACGCCGACAAAACATTAATGTATTTTCTAAGAATATTACCAGAATTCTGATTATTATAAATTTCCGCATCGGCAACCCCGCGCCAAAAATTCGCCTGGTCTTCGCTTTTCGGCATCTTTTGAAGATGCTTCAGGGCCTTGTTCGGATGAAATGAGACGATATCTGAAACAGCATGCAGCAACTGCCACTGCGCGCTCCGCACGATGTATGGTTGGCTCTGTGCTAGACGATCCAGGGCAGCTCCAGCTTCGGGCCCCATATCCAAGGCGAGCATCACGCGAGCTAGGCGAAATGTTGCCTCTCGCCTATCGAGAGGCGGAGCTTCCGCAACTGCTACCCGTTCAATACCAAGCCTTCGTCTCAATCCGATTATGCCGTATTGTGGTAAATTTATGCCATTCGGAGTGTCTGAAACGTCTGTCAAAGGTGGCTTTACAAATGGATTTCCGATCGGCAGTCTGGCTTCAGGCTCCATTGCTTGCAATACAAAGCCTGAGGGCTCTGGAGACAGCGTTATTGCATCGGATGACGCTACCACAGCAATTCCACGAGATGCCGGTATGAACCGATATCCTGGGCCGCTGAGATTACTTTTTATCGAGCCGGACCCAAGCACAGTGCCGACAAGCAAGGGACGGCCAGTCCGAGGATCCGACATTGATACGACCGCTGCGGATCGATCACACTTCAGATTGATTGCACCCTTATTGAATGAAACAGGCATTGCTTTTGATGCAATTGATTTCTCTATATCAACATGAAACGAACTATTGCCGACCGTTGTAATTATGTCTTGTCCAAGCGGAAGCGGAATTTGTAAGACCGTTGCGCCGGGAAGATGAACTACTGTGGCATCTGGAATGCCGGTGACTTGGCGGAGGGCAAATTTCCGAACAGGGAGCTTGGCTGCCAGTACGATGTATTCATAATTTCCTTCACGGAAAATTGCCTGACCAATTTGGGACGGCGCTAAATTATTTGGAACAAGAATACGAAACCAATATGGCTTCGTACTGATGGCGAGGGACGGTTCCGTACTGACAGCCAAAATGCCGCAAATATGCAGCAACATTTTAATTCTTTTGCTACATATCTTTTTTTGAGGTGAACGATTCATGGCGCGCCATCGGGCAGAAGTGAGGCAGCAGGCTGAGCTTCGATGGATGGCTGTGAAATTCCCGCAAGCTTCTCAGTAACCATCTGTGCTTTCTCGGGAGTCATGGCCGCCAGTATCGGTGCTGATTTTCGGCTATTCATTCGCTGAAGCACATTCAGTACGACTTCCGGATCTAACCCGTCAAAAATGCGTGCCGCGCTGCGTGGATCCATCGTTTCATATGTGGAAACCAAAGCAGCCCACTTCTTTTCATTCGCGGCGTGATGCTCTGCATTCATCGCTTCAAGCCGCTTGGCCAATGGCTTGAGTGCGGCGACTTGCTTTGCAATTGCTGCTTTTGCAACCGTCAGTTCAGCTTCCCGTTGATCCAGAGCAGCGGCTCTCGCATCAAGTTGTTTAGCCCGCTGCTTGAGTTGAAGCAGTATCTTGCGTTCTCCAGCCTGATCAAGCGGATCTGGCTTGCAAAGAGGAGGCGGAGGGGGGCGATCTGTCCAGTTAGCGACGGGTGCATAAGGCATTGTGTTGGAATTCGGTGGCGCGTTCGATCCTGTCGGTTCGGCATCCGAATGACGGGCGTCAATCTTCTTGCTTACTTGCGACGTAGCCTCGGTCTTCGCAAACGCAGCCTCAATGAGGCCAGCCGACTTGAAGAGGATGGTTCCACATAGGCAGAACATCACAATAGGCAGGAGGCGTGGAGTACCGCCGGATCGGGAGTCGTTAGGTGACATCAGCCAACATCCGGACAAGATCGCGTTCGGCCCTGCTCTGCAACTTGACGCTCCGTCGTGACGATGAGGGGCGTGCAAGGGAATTTGGTGTGGCGGTTAACACTCCGTGCGGCGGAGCTATCAAGTGGGTGCTCTGAGGCTGCGTTGTCATCGCGGGCTTTAACGGTGCTTCGACAGCTTCCTGGCGTTCCATGAGCGGAGGCATATTGGCAACGATTGTTGCCTGGCTTATTGCGTCGTCGAGACGCTTGGTGGCTACCGCCGCTGCCTGGCAAGCTTCATCTAGTACAGCGGAACTCTTGCCCGCTTCTTTCGTGAGCCGATCTGTGGCGTCTATGGCAGCAGTCACAGATGTGCCGATCCGGTCGATAAGCTCCTGCAACGTCTGCCGTTCGGCTCGCATCTGGATGATTGATCGGTCCAGACGGCGCGCATAGATCAGAGTGAATACCAGAAGCCCAAAAAGGACAACCTGGAACCCCCAGGTTCCGAACTCGAGCAGATCTACTAGCATCGTTTGCACCATTTTGCGCCTAAGTTTTAAGAAACCACCAGATATCGAAGCTATTGGACAATCAGTTCCTGAAAGAGAATATCCTTAACGATTGCCGGAGCAGTCGCGATTTTAACACGATTGATCAAAGCTTCACGTAAACGATAAGTACCTGAAGCACCGCGCAATTCGTCCGGCCGCATGGCACGAAGATAGGTTTCAAATACATCTACAACGCGTGGCATGTCGGTCATTGCAATTTTTGCTGATTTCGGATCAGCTAATTCTATGGTTGCTTCAAGTTTCACGTATGAATCTTGCCCACTTGGTACATTGAGATTGGCAACAATTTCAGGGACCTTGACATAGACTGGACCGGTCAACTTGTGATGATTTCTCTGCCCGAGAAGATGAGGCAGGATTCCCGTTATCCAGAGACCGACAACCAAAAGCATGATAGCGGCAACAGCCCCACCAATCACAAACAGCTTGCGTCTTGATGACTTGGCTGGCGCTTCCTCGGCCCCGGCTTCAGGCAAAGGGGTATCGGCAGCATTTTTTGCGGCGGTGGGCGTTTTGGCCATTTGTCGTCCTCTGGTCCTGCTCGCGCAGTATCGTGGATGAATGTTAATGAATGGTTATGTTTGGTGTTGCGGTCAGTGAAAATCACGGCTTCGTGGCAGGCTCTTCCTCCGCGGTACCGTGCCGCACGGCTCGGCCTCAGCTGAAGGCCGGTCCAGCGCCTCCAACAGGGCGGAGAGATCGCTCAGTGCTTCGACCAGGACATGCACGATGGCAGCATCCTTCTCGACGCTGCGCTGCACCCGTCCGCGCGCGCCGAGCAGCGATGCGCCGATCACCTGTGTCCGCAGGCTTTCGACCAGGGCCGGCCGGACAATCAGATTGGCGATCCCCGTTTCGTCCTCGATCGTAATGAAAACCGTTCCCCGTGCGCTCCCGGGCCGCTGGCGGATGGTGACGATCCCGGCGAGATCGACGATGCTGCCATCGGCGGCGAAGGCCGTAACGGCCTGGCAGGTCATCATCCCCTCAAGCCTGGGGTGGCCGCGTAGCAAGCCCATCGGATGTGCGCGCAGCGACAGCCCGGTGGCACGATAATCGGCGGCCACGTGGTCCTCGGGTCGCATCGCCGGCAGGTCTGGGGTTCCGCGCGGCGGCGCAGCCAGCGACAGCAGGGGGAAAGAGGCCGGCGGTTCCACAAGGCCGGCCTGCCAGAGCGCGGTACGCCGGTCCATGCCCAGAGATCGCAGGGCGCCGGCCTCGGCAAGCGCTTCGAGCGCGGCTGTCGGCAGCGATGCCAGCGCGGGCAGGCAGATTCGGCCCTCCGCCCGCAGGGCGTCGATCCGTGCGGCCCAGTCCGCCCTGAAGCCCCTGATCATGCGCAGGCCGAGCCGCAGCGCCCCGCTTTCCACCGTGCAGTCCCACGAACTCGCCGCTACATCGGCGGCGCGGACGGCGATGCCATGTTCGCGTGCATCGCGCACGATCTGCGCCGGCTGATAGAACCCCATCGGCTGGGAGTTCAGCAGGGCAGCGGCGAATTCCGCCGGGTGGTAGCATTTCAGCCATGCTGAGACATAGACCAGGTGCGCGAAGCTCGCGGCATGGCTTTCGGGAAAGCCGTAGGTGCCGAAGCCCTCGATCTGGCGGAAGCAGCGTTCCGCGAAATCGCGCTCATGGCCGCTCGCGATCATGCCCTCGATCATCCTGTTGAAGAACTGCTCGATCGTGCCGGGACTGCGGAAGGTCGCCATGGCGCGGCGCAGTTCGTTGGCTTCGCCGGGCGTGAAGCCTGCCGCCTCGATGGCGATCCGCATCGCCTGTTCCTGGAATAGCGGCACGCCGAGCGTCTTGCCGAGGACGGAGCGCAGGGCGGGCGAGGGCATGTCCGGCGCTTCCAGCCCGTTCCGCCGCCGCAGATACGGATGCACCATATCCCCCTGGATCGGCCCCGGCCGGACGATCGCGACCTCGATCACCAGGTCGTAGAAGGCGCGCGGCCGCAGCCGCGGCAGCATGTTCATCTGCGCCCGGCTTTCCACCTGGAACACGCCGAGCGCATCTCCCCGGCTCAGCATGTCGTAAACGCGCGGGTCCTCGCGCGGCACGTCGGCCAGATCGGCGATGCCCAGCATGGCGAAGCACTTGCGGATGCAGGTGAGCATGCCCAGCGCCAGCACGTCGACCTTCATCAGCTTTAGCGCGTCGATATCGTCCTTGTCCCATTCGATGAAGCTGCGCCCCGGCATGGCGGCCGGGCCGACCGGCACGATCTCGTCGAGCCGGGTGCGCGTCAGCACGAACCCGCCGACATGCTGGGACAGGTGCCGCGGCAGGTCGACCAGCTCGCGCGCGAGGCCGATGGCGCGCCGCAGGTCCGGCGCGGCCGGATCGAGCCCGGCCTCGCGCAGCCGGGCATCGGACCACAGCGCATCGCCCGGATTCCAGCTCTGCGCCGCCAGCGTCTCGATCGTCGCTGCGTCGAGGCCGAGCGCCTTGCCGACATCGCGGATCGCGCTGCGCGGCCGGTAGTGGATCACCGTTGCCGCGATTGCCGCCCGCTCGCGGCCGTAGCGGCCATAAATATACTGAATCACCTCCTCGCGCCGCTCATGCTCGAAATCGACGTCGATATCCGGCGGCTCGCCCCGCTCGGCCGAGACGAAGCGCTCGAACAGCAGGTCGATCTCGGCGGGATCGACCGCGGTGATGCCGAGCGCGTAGCAGACCGCCGAATTCGCCGCCGACCCGCGCCCCTGGCAGAGGATCCCCTGTCGCCGGGCAAAGCCGACGATATCGTTCACGGTCAGGAAATAGCGCGCGTAACCGAGCCGGGCGATCAGGTCGAGCTCGCGACGGATCGTCGCCGCGATCGCCACCGGCACGCCGCCGGGATAGCGGATCGCCGCCCCCGCCCAGGCGAGGTCGGCGAGATGCGCATCGGGCGTCCTGCCGGGCGGCACCGGCTCGTCGGGATATTCGTAGCGTATGTCGCCGAGCGTGAAGCCGACCGCATCCAGAATCTCTGCCTGCGCCGCGATCGCCGCCTCATGGCCGCGGAACAGCCGTGCCATCTCGTCCGCCGGCTTGAGATACCGCTCGCCATGCGGCTCAAGGCGCAAGCCGGCTTCGGCGATCGTGCAGCCATGGCGGATGCAACGCATCACGTCCTGCAACGGCCGGCGGGACGGCGCGTGATACAGAACGTCGTTCACCGCCACCAGCCGCCGCCGCCGTCCGGCCAGCGCGGCGAGCGCCTCCAGCCGCGCGGCGTCGTCCGGCGCATAGCGGCGCGCCGCCCCGAGCCAGACCGGGGCGCCGAAGCCCGATATGCGGTCGAGGCTGGCGGCGAAGGCGGCATCGGGCCAGGGCGGCGGCATCACGATCAGCGCCATCCCGGCCGCGTGGTCCTCCAGATCATCGAGGCGAAGGCGGCAGCCGCCTTTCGCCGCCCGCCCCTTGCCGAGGCTGAGCAGCCGGCAGAGCCGCCCCCAGCCCTCGCGGTCGCGCGGATAGGCGATGACGTCAGGGCCATCCTCGAAGCCCAGCCTGCTGCCGACCAGCAGCCGCAGCCCGCCTTGCTTCGCCGCGACATGCGCGCGCACCACGCCGGCGACCGTGTTCCGGTCCGCGATGCCCAGCGCCGCATGGCCAAGATAAAGTGCCTGGTCGACCAGTTCCTGCGGGTGCGACGCACCTTCGAGGAAGCTGAACGCGCTGGCGGCGGCGAGTTCGGCGTAGGCGGGCATCAGAACACCCCGTGGATGAACCATCGCGGCGGCCGCGCCCCGCCATGCAGCCCGGCGCGGAACACCCAGAAGCGGCGCCCCGTCTCATCCTCGATCGCATAATAGTCGCGCAGCATCTCTGCCTCGGCGCAGCCGGCGGCCTCGCGCGGTTCGTGCCGCCACCACTCCCGCGCGATCCGCTCCGGCCCGGTGGCGCGGGCGATGCGATGGCTCGCTCCGCGCCATCGCATCAGCCGCGGCGGATCGTCGGGTACCGGCGCGATCACCTCGATCCGCTCGGGCCGGACGAACAGCCGGACCGGCCGCGGATGCCCGGCGGGTGGCCAGCCTGGCGGCGGCTCCGTTACCGGAATCCGGCGCATCGCGCGCTCCGGCACATGGCTCGCCACCGGCGCCAGCCGCGACAGCCGGGCCCGGCCGGCCATCAGGTCGAAGGTGCGGGCGTGATCCGGCCGCACAGCGCCGCCCAGCTCCGGCTGCCCGGCCGGCAGCGACGCCACCTCCCCCTCGATCTCCAGGCCTTCCACGCCGAATCCCGGATCGACCCGGTTCAGAAGCTCGGCCAGTAGCCGACAGATATGCGGCGCATCGCGGGCGGGGGCGGCGAAGCCGATCGTCTCCCCGATCACCCGCGCATCGACCCGCCGGAACCTGACCCGCAAAACCGTCAGCCCGCATTCGGCTGCCTCCAGCCTGTCGCAGAGCCGGATGACGAGCCGTGTGAGCGCCGCGCGGAGCTGTTCGGCCGTCAGCAAGGGGTCGTGATGTGATTCAGCCTCGCGCCACGCGGCCGGCGGCGGCAGGAAATGCAGCGGCTCCGCGACCCGTCCGTGCAGCCGGTCGAGCCTGAGCAGCAGGTCTTCCCCGAAACCGGCCCGGATCTCGCCGCGCGAGAGGCGCGCCAGCGCATCGATCCGTCTGATGCCCAGCCGGTGCAGTCGCCGCGCCACCGGCGCGTCCAGCCCGAGTGCTGTCACCGGCAGATCGTCGAGTCTGGCGCCCGCCGTCATGCCGTGCCGCGCCAGCGCCCGTGCCGCCGCTGCGGTGGCGCCGATCGCCAAAAGGGCACCGGGCAGCATGGCGCCGATCCGCGCGCACAGCTGCGCCTCGCCGCCAAAGAGATGGGCACAGCCGGTGATGTCGAGCAGAAGACCGTCCGGCGGGTCCAGCGCCACCAGTGGCGTGAAGGCCTGGCAGCGCAGTGCGAGCCGCGCGAGGGCCTGCTCAGCCGGCGTGTCTGAGAGGTTGCTGGCGGGCAGTCCCGCCGCCAGCCAGATCGAAAGCATACGTCGCGCCGTCATGGCCCAGCTCTAGGCCGAAGGAGCCCGGCGGCACGCCGTGCGCATGCAGCAGCTCGGCTCGCCAGCGCCGCGCGCCATCCGGCCCCGAGGGTTCTGCGCCAATCCGCCATCTCGTCGCGAACGCATTAGAGTCACTTGCCTTTCCCATATTCAGCACCAGCCCGACAGCCTGGCCCCGCCGTGCCGCCAGCGCGAGGCGGCGCACTGCGAGGCGGGAGATCCGCGCCACCGGCCCGGCCGCATGTAGGCCGCCGGCCAGGGCGGTTTCGAGCAGCGCCAGTCGGTCCTCCTCCCGCTCCGCCTCGGCCATGACGAGCCGGCCGGGATCGAGCGCCAGCCCGGCAAGCCCTGGCGGGTAGAGATCGATCGAACTGCCGACCCAGCAGATCGGCGCCCCCCGCGTGCGGCCGAGCAGCAGGGCCGCGAAACTCACGATGGATTGATCGCCGCCGATTTCATGCACAGTCCCCGGTCGGATCTCCGGGGACTGCAGACCGGAAAAGAGCGCCACACTGGTCATGATCTTGTCCTTTGTTCTTATTTTGTTCTTTTTTAGGGCGGCGTCAATCCGGGTATCGCGATGGCGGCTGGGCGAATTTATTCCGCCGCTTAGCGGTTCATTAAGCTTTCAGCGCCATTCTCGCCATGCACGACCGCTCGTGATGTCCCAAAAGGGTGACAGGACAGGATGCAAAACACCAGCACGATCATTCTTTCGCGCATGCTCACGGCATCGCGCAATGTCGACGTGATCGCGAACAACATCGCCAACGTCTCGACGCCCGGCTACGAGTCGATGCATCTCGCCTCTACGACCTGGCTTGATCACATGCGCAATGTGACAGCGCCTCCCGGCGGATCGACGCTTGCCTACACACAATCGAACGGGACCTGGCGTGATGAACGGCCAGGCGCGATCCGCAACACAGGTAACGCTCTCGACCTGGCTCTGCCCGGCGGCGGCTATTTCACTGTGCAGACCCCGAACGGCCCCCGCCTGACCAGAGACGGACAGTTCAACCTGATGCCGGATGGCACAATCGCCAACGCCAACGGATACAGTCTGCTCAGCACGAACGGCCAACCCATCACCGTACCACCGCAGAGCGGCACTCTGACAATTGCTGCCGACGGTACGATCAGCACACCACAAGGCATTATCGGGCAGGTCGGCGTCGTGACCGTCCCCGATCAGCAGTCGCTGACAGCGCAAGGCGGAAATCTCTTCAAGGCCTCGACAACCCCGATTCCCGATCCCAATCCACAGATCGTGCAGGGGGCCATCGAAGAATCCAATGTCCAACCGGTTGTCGAGATCACCAACATGATCCAGGCCAGCCGGAACTACGAGATGCTTGCCCAGTTCCTCGCTTCCGAGAAGAACCGTAGCCAGACCGCCATCTCCCAGATTCTGGGTGCGACGACCAGCTGATACCCACTCCCCCGACAGGAAAGCAAGAATGCGCGCACTCGACATCGCGGCAACGGGCATGCAGGCCCAGCAGACCAATGTGGAAGTCATTTCCAACAATATCGCAAACATGACGACCACGGGCTACAAGGCCCAGCGAGTCGCCTTCCAGGACCTGCTCTATCAGGATCTGCGGCGCGCTGGCTCGAACAGTTCGGATGCGGGCACGATCGTTCCTTCCGGCACCCAGATCGGCCTCGGTGTGAAGACTGCTGCAATCTACCGGATCGACCAACAGGGAAACCTTCAGCAGACGAACAACACGCTTGACATGGCGATCTCCGGTAATGGGTGGTTCCAGGTCACCCTTCCTTCCGGCCAGACGGCCTATACGCGCGACGGTACGTTCGGCCTGTCGCCAAACGGCACGATCGTTACCGCAGACGGTTATGTCGTCCAGCCTGGCATCCAGATTCCGACCAATGCAACGAATGTCACCATCAATGCTTCAGGTCAGGTCCAGGTTTCGCTCCCCGGCCAGACGGCCCCGCAAACGGTGGGACAGTTGCAGCTCGCCGTCTTCCCGAACGATGCCGGTCTCGCCGCGCAGGGCGGTAACCTCTTCCTGCAGACTGCGGCCTCGGGAAATCCAGTTACAGGCGCTCCCAGCGCTCCGGGCTTCGGAACAGTCATGCAAGGCTTTGTCGAGAATTCGAATGTGAATGTCGTCAGCGAAGTCACAGATCTCATAACCGCCCAGCGGGCTTATGACATGAACAGCCAGGTTGTCACCGCAACAAACCAGATGCTGTCTACACTGACACAACTCTGAGGATCGCAAAATGCCTCGTTCAACCGGATATGCGGTCATGGTCATGTCTATCATGGCCAGCCTCGTCGCGCGTACCTCCCTGGCCGCACCATCGCCTCGAGGGATCGTTTCAATAGATCGTCCGGTTGTCGAACTTCAGGATCTCTTCCACGATGCAGGCTCGCATGCCAAGGACGTGCTGGGGTCAGCTCCTGCGCCTGGCCAGAGAATCGAAGTCGGCGGTACGCAACTTGCAGCGATCGCACACCAATATGGCCTCAAATGGAAGGACGACGGCTCTGATAACGCCGTGGTTATCGAGAGGTCAGGCATTCCCGTCAAGCCGTCCTTCATCATCCGGGCACTGCGCCCGCTGTTGTTGGGCGCAGACGCACCGAACCACTTCGTTGTGCAACTCGGTACGACCAACTTGCCGATGGTTCCACCCGGAACAAGACCACATGTCGTCGTAAACAATATTCGCTATGATCAAGTGAACGGGCAGTTCGATGCCGTTGTTCTTCTAAATGCCCGAGGAATGAAACCGGAAAGCTTCGAGCTCTCAGGTATCGCTGCACAGGCAGAGCGCGTAATTGTCGCTCGCCGCACCCTGGAACCGGGAGAGATCGTCACGATCAACGACGTGAAGATGTCTTGGGTGGCCCGAGCTGCGCTGCCTCAAGGCACATTAACCCAAGCCGCGGATGCTCTGGGCATGCAGGTTGACCGTCGGATTGCTGCCGGAACCCCTCTCAGCAAAAGGGTTGTTGCGCAGGTCATGATGGTAAACCGAGGAGCAACAGTAAACCTCGCAGTGGAAATGCCGGGCCTTGAAGTAACGGCCGAGGGCGTTGCCCTGGCTGCTGGTCCGAAAGGCGCCGTGATTCCAGTTCTGAATCCGAGTTCACACGAGGTGGTACAGGCTGTGATAGACGGTGAAAATCACGCTCACGTCATCCCTGGCAGCCGCCCAATGCCTCAGAGCGGGACAATTTCTTATTATAACCGCATGGTAGGACAAAGTGGCTGAGCTTTCCAAAATGGTTTGCGCGGGAAGCCGTCGACACCTCTTCCGGCTTGCAGCCTTCGGCCTTGTATCCCTGCTCGAAGGTTGCGGCACCTTCTCCAATCTTGCCTATGTTGGCCATGCGCCGCCGATGACGCCGATCACGAATCCGACAAAGGCACCATCATGGCGTCCGGTGAGCATGCCGATGCCGCCGCTCAGACGAGCACCAACGGAACCTGATAGCTTATGGCGCCGTGGGGCGCGTGCCTTCTTCAAGGATCAACGAGCTTCGCAGGTGGGTGACATCATCACCATCTTGATCAATATCAACGATGCCGCAACTTTGAAGGATCAGACCACACTTGGACGTACAGGCTCAGAATCCCTGGGCGTACCAAATCTTTTTGGTCTGGAGAGTCTGATTCCCCGTGTTCTGGGCAAATCGGTAAACCCATCGAGTCTGGTGTCTCTTTCCAGTGCAGGCAACTCGACCGGAACCGGGCAAATTCAGCGAAACGAATCAGTTTCTTTGTCCTTAGCGGGCGAGATCACGCAAGTATTGCCAGATGGTAATTTTGTCGTGGTAGCCCGGCAAGAGATGCGTGTGAATCACGAACTACGCGTTCTGACTGTTTCAGGTATTTGTCGTCCACAAGACATTTCAGGAAATAATACAATACAATCCAATCAGTTGGCGGAAGCCAGAATTTCGTATGGCGGCCGAGGTATTGTAAGCGGTGAACAATCACCGCGATATGGTCAGCAGGTTCTGGACGATATTGTCCCGTTCTGATTGTCCATCTGAAAGCATCTTGAATTTCTGTATTTATTTATAGACGGATATTAAAATATAATTTAACAATTTCAATGGGTGATGACTCGGTTCGTTTTCGCAGACCGACGCTATCTGTCTTTCGG
>JAJZKY010000915.1 GCA_021803885.1 Planctomycetota bacterium | reverse complement strand
ACCGTAAAAACAGGTAGATAGGTGGCGCGCACAAAAGCGCGTGACGGTTGTGACGGTTGTGACGGTGGTGGCGGTCGTGTCGAGCCCTGTGCGCGGGCGGAATGGATTTCCGGGTGATGCCGATACCGAGCAACGCACAAAGCCGGGCCGTATTAACCGTCACGACCGTCACGACCGTCACATCTGGCGGAGTGTCGGATTTTTCTTAAGTTGTTCCATGGGTTGGCGATTGACAGGGCGTGACGGTCGCGCCACGGCAGAAGCCACGGACCGCCACGAATGACGGGCAGAGGTTTTATCAGGGCGCTCCGGGGAATCGCTTTTTGCAAACGGCCGACGGCATCGGGCCTGCGTGGCAATCGTTTCGGCGTCCAGCGTCCGAAGTACGTGGGGGCGCTTTTTGCCATCACACGCCACTTGGGTTCTGAGTCATATTCTGCATGAACGCGAAGCGTCCGATGAGGATATGCCACGTCGCCACGGCCATGGTGGGGGCGAGTGGACGTAGCCTCCTTGATTCCGGACCGCTGATTCCTGCGACCTGATTTGAACGTGCTGATTCCACCCGGCCTTCATCGCCCGGCAGGGCGTGAATTGGGGGGAGGTCATTCGTGCCGGAGGCTTTTCTATGGCTCACCACCGACATACGAATCCCGGGGGTCTCACTGCCTTCTTCGCGGCAGCGTCGTACCTGCATCGCTGCTGCTGGCGGCGGGACCGACGCGACCCGTGCCGTTTCGTACCAGCGACCGGCTTGACTAAGTCCCAGAATGGGACTAGCGTAACCCGATGCGCGTCATTGCCGTGTCGACCCTCAAGGCGTTCTGGACCGACACACCGGAATACCAGGACGCTGCGGGCCCGACGATGGCGTGGTATCGCGAAGCAGTCAAGGCCGACTGGTCCATGCCCGATGATGTGAAACGGCAATTCGGCAACGCCAGCATCCTGCAAGACGGACGTGTCGTGTTTAATATTGCCGGCAACAAATACCGTCTGGTCGTCTGGATAAACTATCCGTACAGGGTCGTCTACATTCGCTTTTTGGGTACGCACCCGCAGTACGACCACATCGACGCGCAAACCATCTGAGAGGGCCTCATCATGAATATCCGCCCCATCAAGACCGACGCCGACTATCGCGAGGCCTTACACACCATCGAAACACTGATGACAGCAAAACCGCACTCCGAGGCCGGTGACCGTCTCGATGTGCTGGTCACCCTGGTCGAGGCCTACGAGCGCGCGCACTTCCCCCTGGATTTACCCGATGCCGTGGAGGCCATCCAATTTCGCATGGAGCAGCAGGGTCTCACCGTTGACGACCTCGTTCCCGCGATTGGGCGCAAGAACCGCGTCTACGAGGTCCTGGCCCGCAAGCGGCCGTTGACCCTGCGCATGATTCAGGCCTTGAGCCAGCAATTCCACATTCCCGCCGAAAGCCTCCTCAACCAACAGAGTCGAGGCAAGCCGCGAAATCCATCCCGACGCACAGCGTCGGCATAACGACATGCGCAGCAACCTCACGCGGGACCTCGTCCGCACGCAAGAAAAAGCCGCCGCGCACGAGGCCTGGTTCCGCTCAAAAATTCACATGTCGCATAGTTCATGAAAGCGGTCTTTGTTGAACTGCCACCATTTTGCCGGTTCCGCCAGGACTACCTCGACGATGAAGAATATTGCATGCTCCAAACCGCCCTCATGTCCAACCCCGCGGCAGGTGACGTCATCCCAGGGTCAGGCGGGCTACGGAAAGTCCGACACGGGGATTCCCGCCGGGGTCGGGGGCTAAGCGAGGCGGGTTGCGCGTCATCTATTACTGGTGGTCACGCGGCGCACAGTTTTGGTTGTTCACCCTTTATGACAAAAACGAGGCGAGCGACTTAACGGCAAAGGAGCGCCACATATTGAAAGGTCTGCTGGATGCTGAATTACGGGCAAGAGGACCACCATGAAAAAGGAAAAACGCGATATCTTTAGGGAAATCCGTGAAGGCTTTGCGGCGCTTGCCGATGAGCGCGTGGGGAAAATCACCCTGACTCGCCATGCCGTGGACATAAAACCCACACCCACGGTCACAGCTGAGGAGATTCTCGCGCTGCGCGAGCGACTCAACCTCTCGCGCGCCGTGTTCGCACGCGCCCTGCGCACCAATGTCCGTACCGTGGAAAATTGGGAACAAGGCCGGGCCCGGCCCAATGTCCAGGCCGCTCTCTTGATTCGCCTGGTGGAGAGCTACCCCGATACAGTGGAGCGGCTGGCGGGGATTGGCTGAGGGCGCCGGACCTTGCGCGAGCGCGGCTGACTACGCGACCTTGAGTGCTGGGCGATGATGAAGCACCAGCAAATCGGTTTCTGGTGCCATGAGGAAGGCATAGGGCTCTCCCCCGATGTCCGCAAATTCCACCAAATAGACGCCTGGGGACGGGGCATCCACGACGGTGCCCACCTGCCCGCGCCGCAAGCCTTCCTCGGGACAATCCTTAACCAGGGCGACGACATCAAGCGTTTTCATATCCACCTCGCAGTGCCAGCTTGCGCACGTAGCAA
Organism: Planctomycetota bacterium; assembly: GCA_021803885.1. The sequence goes on along the minus strand of JAJZKY010000915.1, from coordinate 6 downwards.
CTGACC
>JAJZKY010000914.1 GCA_021803885.1 Planctomycetota bacterium | reverse complement strand
ACCAACTCCCTTTGACGCTCTGAGCGGCCGGGTCTTACCTCGCCGCTTCTCGTCCCTATCGGGCGGCCTTAGTTGCGCCTGAGGATGCCGTAGCTGGGCGCATCGGGTACCTGGCGCACGAACATGTATCCGGCGCTGCACGGCCCATTGTTGCAATTGTCGGCGGGCACGTCCCTGTCTTGGCCCGTCTTCAGGTTCATGATGACCCGAAACGGTCCTTTCACCGACCAATCGCCGTGCCCAGAGCCGTCGGGCATGCAGACAGCATGGTCTCGGGAAGCATTGGACGAGAGCCAGTAGGAGCACCACAGGGTAGACGTCAGCGCGTACTCCGAGCTGGTGAAAATCGCTGCTCGCTTGTTTAGGAACTCGATGCCGTTGCTCCCGTGGTCACGCATCAAGTTGCGCAAGTCCTCCTGAGAGGGAACTTTCCAGCTGCTAAAGGGAAGTGCATCGCGCGTGGACATCAATGCCTCCTCACCCGCACTTACGGTCGGCGGGTTGAACGGGGCATAGAGGGCGCAGCCCTTTCCGTACGGTGGGCAATGTGCATCGAGCCGGAACCCGCCGATCGTGGAGATCCCGCACGTCGGCGGCTCCAGGCTATTGCGCACGCAGTGGTTGTCCGTCGACCACATGAGTCCGGTGCGCATGTCGTAGCTGGTGTCGGCAGGAAGGGGCCTGTACTGCCTGCGCTGATTGACGATCCCCGCCTTGTAGGCCGCGATCACCGGGTCGACGGTCTCGGCGTAGGCGGTCGCGTTGGGGGAGGCGATCGACTCGTAGTTGGTCCATAGGGTCAGGTAGCCGAGCTCGGCGTCGATGAAGGAACTCACGGTGTTCAACAGATTGTTCGAATCGGCCTTGGTGAAGAAGAAGTGTGCGGAGGCCTGGTCCGAGACTACCTGCGCGAGCGCTCCCATCGCCCCGTCGTCGTAAGTACCGCTCCCCGAGACGGCGTCGAGCGCGGCGTAGCCACCCTTGGAAACGATTCCGTAGATGTGAGAAACGAGAGTACTGTTCACCGAACCCGAGCGCGCGCCATACCAGTTGTAGCAGTAAGAGCCCTCCTTGAACGGTTGCTCCACCTTCTGGCACGCTTCGGTCACCTCGTTGAACTCCTTGAGGGTGCTGGAGATTCCCGATGCGTTCAGCTCGGTCCGCTTCTGGTCGAAGCGGATCTTGTCGACCTGGTTCTGGATATTCTGGGTGTCGCGCACGAGCTTGGCCAGGTCCGCGGACATCGACTGCAGCTGCCGCATTACCTCGGCGTGGTTCGACATCGCGGTAGTCGGGAACAGGCGCAGCAGGTCGCCGAGTGCCCCGAGGCAGCCTGTTGCAGCCGGATTCTGCTGGCATTGCCACGAGTTGGCCGTGTCGCTCAGGCTTTCCAGGACGAAGGCTGCTGCATCGGTGCCGCTCGCGCCAGCAGTGCCCGAGAGGCCAGCGGGCGCGGCCACGACCAGCAGGCTGAAGAGAATGAACACTGGCATGGCGAATGCCAGACCACGGCGTAGCAGGCTTCTTCCGGCTGGTGACTTCATCGTTCTTTATCCTCCATGCATAGCAATACTGAATGGCGTTCTATATAATGCTTATATGATGCGTTACCACCACCGGTCCTGTCAAGTGGGAACTGGTAGAAAAGTCTGACGTGCCGAAACTCTCCCGCCTGCGAAGTACATATCTGACTCCCGAGGAGATCGGTCGGACCGCCCTAGAGGTCTTCGATCGCTGCGAGCCGCCTTTTTCTATGAGGAAGCTGTCAGAGGCGCTGGGTGTTGGAGTGTCGGCCGTGTACCACTACTTCGACTCCGAGAGTGAGGTGATCAGGGCGGTTGTTCGCCTGGTCTTCGGCGAGGCGATCGCCGAGTTCACTGTGGCCTGGACCGATGCCTCCTGCACCGACAGGAGCCCGGAAGCCTTTCTCACCCAGGCGGCCGTCGTCTTTCGGCGGGTCTTCCTCCGTCACTGGCGGGTGGCGCCCTACCTCTCGTTGGAGCCTGAGGAGACCGAAGGGGTCGCCAATCTTTTCGGCTTCGTCGGGACCGTCTTTGAGGAGCTGGGGGTGTCCGGCGAACAGGCGGGCAATGCGGTGGCCGCCTACGGGAACTACGTCTACGGTTCGGTCGTATTGCGAGCCATGCGCTTGTCGGCGAAGGCGTCCGCCGGGTCCGCCAGCCAAATGGACTTCCGGGCGCGGGGCCTGGAATCCCCCGAGGTGCCGACACCGTCGATCGAGACCGCCCGGGCAATCGAAATGGCGACGAGTTTATACCTGGCTGACGATGAGACCGGAGAGAGGTACTTCATAGCGGGGCTCACCATGCTGATCGAAGGAATCAAAGCGGTCGCGGCATGACCCCAAAAACTAAACCACTAGAATTGGTGGGGAGTACGAGATACCAAGTAGTACATAAAATGGGGGCATGTCACTTCCTTCTCTGTTTTGCTTTTGGTCCCAGAGAGGGCAGGATGTCGTTGTTTGCTGAGACTTGCAGCCACCCATTTATTCTTAGCGGTTCACGCACGGAAACAACCTCTTGAGGTTTGATTTCG
>JAJZKY010000913.1 GCA_021803885.1 Planctomycetota bacterium | reverse complement strand
GTCTTGCCAGGTTCAAAGGCTTGCTGGCGGCCAGCGGCGGTTTGATTTTTTGGGGGGCGATACTTTTGCCGCCGAGTGTGTAAAGATGGAACTGCGGCAAGCCGGCTGGCGAAAAAAGCGACGATGGCGCGGTCACATGTACATGAGCCAGCGTTTGGGTTGCAGCAAAGCCAAATTGCATCCATAACGCAGCTGGAAGGTGGGTGGCGGCTGTTGCAAAGATTACTCGAATGGGGGCATCCGGACGGAAATATCCACGTGCGGGTAGAATGAAGCGTTGCACAGGCGAGGCATTTGTCCTCGTTAAATGAGGTTTGCTCTGGTTGCTGCTATCAGGCTGCGGTGTTGTTGTTGCATATGCTGGGCCGGCAGCGGCCATGATCGGCAAACCAATTCCGAGCATCAATTTGGGAAGCGTTGTTTTCATTTGATATGACCTCATAATCAGCAGGGGCTTTCATCGGTCGGAAGATAGTACACATTTGCATCCGCCGCCGGGTTGGGTAGTGTCGCATGACCCGGTGGCATTGGCAAATGTTTGGCCGTGTTTTGGCCAACAAGCCGGAACGAGGCGTCAGGATTGACTATTCGCGGGCAGGCTTAGCTTAACCGCCGGGTGGCATTTTTCAGCTTGGTCAGAAGGCTTAACGGAAGGCCGCATACGTAGCCGAGCAGGATCATTTGATGCAATAGTGTTACTGCCAAGGCTCCACGAGCACGCCAGCTTCTAGCGGATGTCATTACGGCAGCTCGGGTCAGTAGGATTCTGCCTTGCCCGCCCAAACTTTGTATAAGCGCAATATCTTCCAGAACTGGTAGCTGTGGAAAACCGCCCACCAAATAAAAGCTGTCTGCCTTCATAAACATCGCTTGGTCGCCGTAAGGGCAACGCAGGAGTTGAGATCGTACATTTGCTCCCCATTCAATAATTCGTAGCGGAAGTCCTTGGGCGTCAATGCCCAACCGAAAGGCCCCGGCGGCAAAGTTGGGCATTTGGGCCGTTTGCAGGACGACATCGAGGTAATTGGGGGGTAGCCTGGTATCTGCATGCAGAAACAATAATATGTCTGACTGGGCCTGCCACGCCCCCGCGTTCAATTGATTGGCTCTGCCACGTTGGGATGTAATGACCATCGCCCCAGCTTCACGGGCTAGGCAGACGCTCTCGTCCGTACTGCCGGCATCCACGACAATGACTTCAATGGACGGCGACCTCCGGGCCGAGGCAATCGCAGCTCGAATGTTGGCCGCTTCATTAAGCATCGGAATAATGACGGAGATAGCGGGCTTGTTGTTGGTGGGGGCCGTATGCAGCGAATGCCAGACGGCAATATCTTCGGGATGGTCAACATCACTTAATGGTTTAAGGAGGCCGACATGTAAAGCGGCGGCATTGACGTTTAATAATGTTTGCCTGAGGACGTTTTCCGTCCCCCACGAGATGCCCTGAAATAGAGTTGGCGAAAAAAGGGACATACCTATAAGGTAATAACCGCCGTCAAAAGCAGGGCCGATTACCGCATCATGACTTTTGAGAATCTGTATGGCTTGCTGAAGTAAGGCGGGGGTTAGCTGGGGACAGTCGGTTCCGATGATAACAACGCGTTTGATGCCTTGATCAAAAGCGTCCTTGGCTGCTTGACGCATGCGGTGTCCAAGGTCGCCATCACCTTGGCTTATCAGCGTAAAATCTCGGCCGAAAACTGCGGACATTTCATGGGCTTCGCCGCCGGTAAAACGAACTTCTACCTCCGCGCCGGTATCAGCAGTAAACTTTCGGGCCACGTCGAGTATGTGGTGGGTCATCTGTGTTTGAAGCTTTGCCGCAGCCTCGGCCCCGATGGCCGGAATCAGCCGTGTTTTGGTAAAACCGGGTACAGGTAGCCGGGCAAAAATAATGAGCCGCTCGGTGGTGCGTAGAGGTTTGTCGGGGCGGAGGGCTTCGCGTGCTACCATTGTTAAAATGCCGGCACCTGCGCCAAGTACGCCGCGCAGCGTTCCGGAAATTTTGGAAACTCCCACCCGGCGATGATAAGCCACGGATATTTCGCCGCAACGAAGCCCACGGCGCAAAGCTCTAATCTGCATTTGCACCGTCCAGCCAAAGCGGCGGTCGCTCATATTCAGCAAGGCGAGCTTGTCGGCGGCGATGGCTCGCAACGGGCCTAAGTCGCTAAAGCGGGCGCCCCAGAACAGTCGCATCAAAAAGCAAGCGAGACGATTGCCAAAATGCTGAGGTAGCGTAAGTGATCCTGGTTGAGCACCTCCGAGCAGGCGCGATCCAATGACCATATCGGCTTGGCGAAAGACAATTGGGGCAACCAGAGCAGGAATATCCGCCGGGTCGTCGGCATCATCGGCATCTATGAATACCAGAATATCGGCCGAGGAAGCGGCCTTAATGCCGGCAAGACATGCCGCGCCATAGCCGCGATCGGGTTCATGTATAACCTTGGCACCGCAGGAGCGGGCAATCTCGGCGGTGCGATCGGTCGAGCCATTGTCTACGACGATTGGCTCGATCCACTCCGGCAATCGCTGCAGAACCCGACCGATAGCACT
>JAJZKY010000055.1 GCA_021803885.1 Planctomycetota bacterium | reverse complement strand
GCGCTGAGGCCATGCTGGCGCTGCGTGCTCTACGCCTGAGCCAAGATGGCCGCTGGGACGATTACATGCTTCGCCGCTGCGCTCCACGCCGGGCCGCATAACGTGCCACGCACCCGCGAGGCGCATACCAATTAAGCGCAGCACAGCCAATCTTGTCTGTTACTGTGAAGCGACATTCTTGTCCGCCATGATATCCTTGGGATCGCGAACGTCCTCGCCCGGACTGTCGTAGATGGCTGAGTTTCTCCAGCCGCGGCTGGGTTGGTTGGTTGGGACAAGCGGTATGGTCTACTTGACATTTCAAATAGATATTTTAAAATTGTATTTGAACGCGATGGTACAATGTTCCGTTGCGGTGCGTTGATGGAATTGCGGCCATGGCTACACGGCACCCTCTTGCGTCGGATGAAGGTACCCGCTCCCGGCTGCTGCACGCGGCAGGAGAGGTATTTGCCGATCATGGCTTTCGATCTGCCACGGTGCAGATGATCTGTCAGCGGGCGGGAGCCAATGTCGCGGCGGTCAACTATTACTTTCGGAACAAGGAAAATTTATATCATGAAGCACTGCAATATGGGAAGCAACCAGAAATATTTCATTCGGATCATTTCAAGTTGGCGCTGCGCAATCAGCCACGCCAAGCCTTGGAACTGTTTATCCATGATTTTATCCGACGCCTGCTGATCCAGGGCGGTCGGCCCCAATGGTATACTCGGCTGGTGGCCCGGGAAATGGCCGAACCTACCGCCGGGCTGCAGGTTTTTATCGCCAATTGCGTGCGCCCGCGGATGGAAACAGTAGCGGCCATTGTCCGCGGTATCGCGTTTCCTGCCCGGCTCGATGAGGCTTTGGTGCAGCACGCGGTTAACAGCATCATCGGGCAATGCCTTTTTTATCACCGGTATCGCAATGTTGTGCTCAAGCTGATGAAACGCCCCGAGTTTTGCGAGCACGATATCGAAAGCATCACGGAAAGCATCGTTCAATTCTCACTGGGTGGGATTCATGCCATATTGCCAGCCGGTGCTACAACAGTCACGCCGGGCCGGCATGATATGGAAGCACGTAGCGCAGGGAAGCGATCCGTCCGACCTATGTCACCGGGTAACAGGAACTCATAGCTTGAACTGACAAGAGAGATTACCGTCTGACCCATGCCCCGCGGCCGCCAGGAAAACCGGTCAGGTCAAGGGGCGAAGCTCGAATGGAGTTCACCATGGTTCAAAACAATAATCCGGAAGAAACCCAGATACAGGCTGCCCCCGCAGCCAAGGAGTCACCTGCGCTGTCGGAGGCCAACGGCGGCAACCCATCACGTCGCAAAACCTTTATGCTGATTTTACTGGCATTGATTGTGCTGGGAGCGTGTGCTGGCGGTCTGTGGTTATGGTTGACATGGGATTATGTTTCCACCGACGACGCCTTTGTCGATGCGCATATCATTTATGTGAGCCCGCAGGTGGCTGCCCACGTGAATAAGGTACTGGTGCTGGATAACCAGTTTGTTAAAAAAGGCACTCCGCTGGTGCAATTGGATCCACGTGATTTTCAAGCCGCCTTGGATCGGGCCGAGGCGGCTTTGCAGATTGCCCGCGCCAACCACCGGGCCAGCAAGTATGGACTGGCGCTGATACACCGAACTTCCCGTGCGGCTGTCGATCAGGCTCTGGCCCAAATCCGCATTGCCCGGTCGCAAATTGCCCAGGCCAGGGCCACGCTGGCCGAGGCTCAAAGCAATCTACTCTCAGCAAAAGCTAATGTAACAGCGGCGCAGGCTGCGGTGGCTCGCTCCAAAGCCCAGGTTCTGGCGGATTCCGCTACCGCAATTAAAGCGCAACAAGATTACAAGCGGTATGCCAAGTTACTGAAAAGCGGCGATGTTACTCCAAGCCAACTGGAAACCTATCGTGCCGCGGCAGTCAGTGCCCAAGCTTACGTAGTGGCGGACCGTACAGAGGTGATGGCCAAACATGCCATGGTGGACCAGGCTCACGCCGCTGTGGCTGCAGCACGGCAAAGTGTCAACGCTGCTCAAGCCGCGTTGGCACGCAGTCTGGCCGGCTTGATATTAGCCAAGGCACAGTTATCGTCAGTCAATGTGGTTCCACAACAGGTAGGCAAACAAAGCAGCAATGTGTCGGCCGGCAGCGCCACGATTGCCGAATTGAAAGCCGAAGTGGAACAGGCCGAATTAAACCTGTCCTACTGCGATATTGATGCCCCGGTCAGCGGTTATGTCACCCGAAAGATCGTGGAACCCGGTGATTACGTTACCACGGGGCAGAACCTGCTGGCTATTGTGCGACCGAAGATGTGGGTGATCGCCAATTTTAAGGAAACCGATTTAACCCATATGAAGCCCGGTGATCCGGCTACGATTTCCATTGATGCCTATCCCAACGTCAATTTCAAGGGCTACGTGCAAAGCATTCAGGCTGGTACGGGGGCTAAATTCAGCCTGTTGCCGCCTGAAAATGCCACCGGCAACTATGTGAAAGTAGTGCAACGTGTGCCGGTCAAGATACTCTTCAAAGACCTGCCTGCAAAATTACCATACTTGGCGGCGGGCATGTCCGCAGTACCGGAGGTCAAGGTGCGATGAGCGCGGTCGCCGACGCTGGCTTAATTGAACCGGCAGCCCTGAACCGACCGGCTATGAACCCGTGGATGGTGATGCCACTGGTAGCCATGGCCGCGTTTATGGAAGTTCTGGATTCCACAATTGTTAATGTGTCGTTGCCGCACATTGCCGGAAGTCTTTCCACCACCGTCGACCAAAGTACGTGGGTGCTTACCAGTTACCTGGTGGCCAATGCCATTGTACTGCCGCTGAATGGTTTTTTTACCGCCCGGCTGGGCCGTAAGCCTTACTTCATGCTGTGCCTGGCTGTTTTTACCATCAGTTCCCTGTTGTGCGGGCTGGCTCCCAACATTGGAGTGCTTCTGGCTATGCGCGTTTTACAGGGGTTGGGCGGCGGTGGATTGCAGCCTGGCGCACAGGCTATCATGGCTGAAACATTGCCGCGGAACCGCGTGGGCATGGCCATGGCGATTTACGGCATTGTAGTGGTAGTGGCGCCTGTGCTGGGGCCTGTCCTGGGTGGCATTATTACGGATAATTTGAGCTGGCGGTGGTGCTTTTTCGTCAACGTGCCGGTGGGCATTATTGTGCTGTTTTTAGTGTACATGATTTTGCAGGATTCCACGCACCATCAAGCCAGAGGATTTCGCAACGGGCTGAAGTTTGACTATATCGGCTTGAGCCTGCTTTCCCTGGGGCTGGCCGGTTTGCAGGTCATGGTGGATCGCGGCGAAGATGCGGACTGGTTTGCTTCCAGATTTATTGTGGGTTGTGGCCTGGTGGCGCTGATTGGGCTGGCCGCGGCGTTCATCTGGGAATGGTATACCGACGAACCGATTGTCAACTTCCGCCTGCTGAAAAATCGCAATTTCGGCCTCACGACGTTGGGCATGCTCATTTTTGGCGCGGTGCTGTACGCCAGTTCCACCTTGATGCCGTTGCTTGCGCAAACGCTCATGGGCTACACCGCCAGGGAAGCGGGCATGGTACTGGCTCCCGGCGGCCTGGTTGTGCTGATGCTTATGCCGCTGGTGGGCACTCTTATTACCCGCGTCTCCATCCGCTGGCTGCTGGTATTTGGGGTGCTGGCCAATGTGGCGGCTCTGGAACTGATGGCCCGGCTTTCGCTTCATGCGGCGTTTGACAACCTGGTCATTTGCCGGGTGGTTCAGGGCATGGGGCTGGCATTCATGTTTGTACCCATCAATACCGCCGCCTTTGCCAATATGCCACGCGGACAAATCAGTGCGGCCTCGGGTATAATCAATCTGGCGAGAAACATCGGCGGCAGTGTCGGCATTTCGTTATCGGTGGCTTATGTCAAACAGGTATCGCAGATGCAGCAGGTATTTTTGAGCGCTCATACCACCAATCTCAATGTGGCCTACAATACGGCTGTTTCCCAACTACGGTCCACAGCGGTGGCGGCCGGAGCCGTCCCGGCCAAGGCCCTTACCATAGCCCAGGCCATTATTTACCGCGACGTTCTGACCCAGTCGGGGATGCTCGCATATATTCATGCGTTTCGCCTGCTGGGTATGATCTTTCTGCTGCTATTACCCCTGATGATGCTGATAAAAGATGTGCATAAGCGACCGCCGCAACCCGTGCTGGAATAAGGAGATCAAATCGTGAACATGATCACAAATTTTCAAATCAACGCAGCTCCACGACTGGCCTTGCTGGGAATGGCAATGGCAGTGTCGCTTTCCGGATGCGTAAACCAGAAAAAAGAGGTGTCCCATTACCAGAGAATTCTTCACGCCAAACCGGCGATAGCGCCCGTAAAAATACCGGCGGTGCTCACGCTTTCGCGGGCTATGCGTCTGGCCAACAACAATAACGAAGATCTGGCTATCAGTGGTGAAAATTATCTTCAGGCTTTAATTGCCAAAGACAAAGCCTTCGCCACATTCATGCCGCACGTGGGTATCGGGGCTTCGGATTTCCAGATGCATGGTTATGCTGCCCCGGCGGGTTTTCCCAGCAGCATCACAGATTTTTATCAAACCCATTATGCCAATGTGCCGCTGGCCAGCACTCTAAATGTCAATGTGCTTAAAGATGCCACGGCCATCAGCAGCGCCAGGCTGGTTTCCGGTCAGCGCAAGGCGGCCATGCTGGATCTGCAATCCAGCCTGCTGCTGGAAGTGGCACAAACTTATTATCAGGTCCTTAGCGAAGCCCGGTCTGTAGCAGTGCTCAAGCAAACCCTTAAGGTGCAACAGGCCAGAGTTACCATGGTCACCCATGAATTTCAGGCGGGCGTAGCCCTGCGGCTCACGGTGCTGCAAAGCCAGTCCGATGAGGCCAATACACGTGTGCAGTTGACCCAAGCCCGTAATAACGTGGTACGGGGGCGGGCCACACTGGCGTATTTAATTGGGGCGGCTAATTTGAACCATGCCCGCCTGCGCAACGACTTTAACCCGCAAATTCACCTGCCCTCACTGGCCCAGTTGCAAAAAATCGCCTGGTCCCAGCGACAGGACCTCAAAGCGGCAGAAGAAAAAGTGGCGGCACAGGAAAAAAATGTGCAGGCGGTTTATGAACAATACTTTCCCTCGCTGGCCATTAACTTTGATACCTTCTTATACAAGGGACAGTTTCCAACCGATAGCTGGTGGACAGGCCTGTTCAGCGTGAACATGCCTTTATTTGAAGGAGGCGAAATTTACGCGGATCTGCGAACGGCCTATTCTCAATATCGGCAGGCCATGCTGGCTGCACATCAATTGCGTCGCCACATCGGCGAAGAAGTAACTATAGCCCGGGCCGACTGGCTTAGCGGATTGCAACTTGAAAATAATCTCAAAACAGAAGTGGCATCAGCCCTGGCAGCGTACCACCAGGCGGAACACTCATTCAAGGCGGGGTTGGCTACAAATCTGGATGTCATAACCGCCCAGGATCAAGAACTTGCCGCACACCTGGCTTACCAGCAATCGCGATTTCAGACACGTATTAACCTGCTGAATTTGTTCCGGGTCTCCGGACGGTTAACCTACCCGGCCATGGTTAAGCTCCAGCAGGTGGAGCACAAAATTCATTTTCGGGATTCCACCGAAAAAGATCCGCTACCGGCGAAGTTCCCGCCCGTTGCACCGCATGTTCAAACTACCGCCTGGGCCAGCACCGAGACGGGTGTAAAATCGGCCCGATAAGCCAGTGCCGCGTTTGCCTGCGAAAGTTTCGCATCACGATGATACTTTGTGAGTGGGGTGCAGCATACCGTTGGAATACCGGTGGAGGGCTGTCGGCATCGGCAGGATATTATCTTCTGGGCCGGCCGGCTGAACCTGATTGGATGGACGTGTCGCAGTAGAGACGCAAAGCGGGAGTGCGAAAATAAAATACAGTTATTCTCACCAAGTACCGATAACAAATATGGGGTGGTAGACAGGCATGATGATCGCCTGTCCGCCCTATGTGCGGTTGCTTGTCGTGACAGCGCCGCCTGGGTGTAGAGCAAAGTGCGGGCAAGGCGAATTGCCGCCGGTGGCGGAGATGTAAATTTTCGAGCCAATAAAACTTTGATGAATCGCATCCGCACTATACATCAGGTTAAGCTGGAGAAATAACAATGCCAGTACTTGGCAAACAGTCCGCACCCGTCGCGAAGAGTCATTTCGCAGCACCGCCACGCCATCTGGAAACAGTATCTGTTAGCATCAAGGTGCCGTTGGCGACGGAAACCACGGTACGGCCGGCACCAGTCTCAGCGAATCTTTCCACATGGGCTCATTCACCCTGGATGGATCGGATTAAACCCGGCCAGACCGTGGTGGAAATCGGCAGCGGAACCGGAAGTACATGCTTAGCCCTGGTTGACCGGGTGGGACATCACGGACGGGTTGTGGGCATAGATCCTTCTCCGCGCCACGTTGAAAAGGCCCGCCAGGCCGCAAGCGAAAAAAACCTCTCCAATGTCGAATTCTGCCTCTGTCGCATGGACAGCATTCCACTGCCCGATGCGAGTGCCGACTGGGTAATCAGCAACCGCCAAATCAACCTGGCTGCCAATAAACTGGCGGTTTTTCGGGAGATCTGCCGGACGCTCAAGCCAGGCGGATGCCTGGCGGTGCATGATATTGCGATAAAAAAGCTGTTGCCCGCCGAAGTTACCGAGATCATGTCAGAACACCTGGAGGGGCTGGCGGGAGCCATGGAAATAAGCACCTACGACCACTTTTTAAGATTGGCCGGATTTAGTCAGGTTATGATCACGGACAGCCGTACAGAATTAAAACTTTCCCGCCCCAGCGAACGGCGATCTACCCATCCGCCGCAGATTCAGGGAAACCTATATGGTGGGCCTACCACCGAACTGGCTCTTTGCAGCGAAGCGGGCTTAGCCGCGCTGCGCCAATACAATCTCAATGATTACGCCGCAGTGGTGGATATTTTAGCTATTCGCTAAGCCGTAGCCAGCCGCCGGGTATCAATGTTGCCGGGTGGCACGCAGCCTCAGGATCATGGCATGAAAATGGAACAGGCCCGCTGCAGCCGCCACTTGTACGTGTACGTTAGAATCCCCCAGCATTTTGGTCAGCACGGCGACATTTCCCGACATCGGAATGGCTCCCAGCGCCAATGCCGCCAAGGCCCGTAACTGCGGCTTGGAACTGCGGCTGTATCGAATGGCGGCTTTCTCTCCCATGACGCTGCCACGCTGCCCCAGGCCACGGGCGGCAATCAGATTCGCCGCCGGATCCGGCTCACGCAAACCGGCCCGCAGTACGTTAATCGCAAGCGGGTTCATCAGGGTGCGGCAGGTACTCAATGCCGCCAGATGATCCTGCTCGTAGCCGCTTAAACTCAGGGCGATCAGACTGCTTATCGCCCGATGATAGCCCAGCCGGGCCAGCGCCGACGTCACTGCGATCTGTACTCCATGACTGGAGTTTCTGGCCTCAGTCAGCAGCAGCGGAATGGCGGAATTGTCGCCCAGCCTGCCCAGCACCATGGCGGTATTTGCCGAAACGCTGGGCTGGGATGAATGTAAAAGCCGCGGCAATTCATTCATTCCGGAGGAATTGCCGAGCCGATCCAGTGCATAAATCGCAGCCACCCGCACATTCATGTTTTTGTCGGCGAGCATCTTTTTTATCACGGGTTGGAGTGCCGCCAGCCGACATCGCCCCACCACCATTGCCGAGGAAAACCGTACCATTGGGGATGGATCATGCAAGCCCTTAATCAGCAAATTTTGCCTGATTGGTCTATCGAGATTCTGCAAACTTTCCATAGACTCCGCCCGAATAATCGAATTGTCGTTGCGTATGGTCTGCTGGATGACGTGAATGGCACCGGCCAGGGGGACATGCGGAATGTGAATAACCGCCAAGCCGGATTGTCCCCAACCCACCAATGCCGCAGCCCATACCCCAAGCAGGGTGCACCACCGAAGTTGCCCACAGATAGGGTTAATCTTATTCATACAAACTGTACTCCAATATTATGTTATACCTACCCTGTTTTTTGTCGGTCCCGCCGTCGCTCCACCAGGGCCAGGCCCGCGCTGATGACCACCAGCAAAGCCGCTGCCACGACCAATAATTTTACACCGGCATCTCCAATCCGGCTGAATAAACTGATCCGCAAATCCATGGGCAGTCGGGCCACGGCAAAACCGCTGATGAATTCAGTGCGCCCGCGACGCTGAGCCAGTTTTATCACGCGCCCATCCGGGCCTACAAATCCGCTGTCGCCGCCATTAACACTGCGGGCAATGGGTACGCGCTCTTCGACTGCCCGGACTGAATCCATTTGCAGATGCTGCTGAAGCTCCACACGGCTATGGTACCAGCCGTCATTGCTGATGCTGATTAAAAAGTCCGCCCCCTTGCGGCCATGGCGGGGGCGGGTAAGCATGTACGCGGGCCGGGGCATGGCATCTTCATAGCAGATTGGAGTGCCGAATCGCCACTTTTTCCCATGTGCCGAAAGAGTAAAATGTCGCCACTTTTTCCCCGGCGTAAGTGAATAATCATCATTCGGGCCGAAGGGCGTCAGGCTCAGTAGAAGATGATGCAGCCATGGCCAATAGGCAAACGGCACGTATTCACCAAACGGCACCAGGTGATGTTTGGCATAGGGATGTGCCTGTGGACCGCTGGGGGTGATAAAGACCGCGATATTACGGGTCTGAATAGGCCGGCCCGCGACATCGTAGTGAATTCCCGCCGAACCTACCAGAAAACTCAGGTGATGTTTTTGTGCAAATCCGCGCAGACGGGCATAAAACCGCTGATCTAACCGCAGTAGACGGCGGGCTGATGACGCGGAAAAATCCGCCGGAGATAGGTTCAGCCATTGTCGGTTCAGATATCCTCCCACCATGGTTTCCGGCCACACAATCAAATTTGGATGTTCCCTGGCGGCCGCACGGGAAAGATCAAAAAACTTGTTAAATATCTGCTGGTCCACAGCAATACCACCGGCATCTTTTAACGCCTGCGGCACGTTGCCAGAAATCACTGCCACTTTGGGGCCACCGGTCGTAAGCGGTTGACCCAAACGAAAACTGCCATAACACCAGACCGCCGCAAATAATGCCGCCACCAGAATTGTTTCCACCAGCCACCCGCGCTGGCTCATCCTGGACGCACCAAGCCACACCATCCACCCATCCACCAGCCAGCCGGCGCTGATGCCGCATAGAAAGGTAAGACCGGAAACGCCAAATAAATCTGCCGCCTGCAACAAATGTACAGCCGGAGCCAGAGCTGTACCAAGCATAAACCAGGAAAAGCCTGAAAAAAGCGTGCTGCGAAGGTATTCCAGGGAGGTAAAGAAAATTGGAATTAAAACCGCTGCCGGCCAACGCAACGCGACACTGGCCAATCTCAAAGACCATGCAAAAATCGGCCAGTACACGCCCATATACAGGCTCAAAACAAAATAGCCCCCAAACGTTACGGGAATCAGCCAGAAAGAATTCAATAAAAAATAGAGCAATCCCGCCACGTAATACACCAACAGCCACCGCCATGTCAGCGGACCGCCCAGCACACTTGCGCACAAAGGACACAAAGCCAGTAGAGCCAGAGGCCACAAGTAAAAGGGCGGAAAGGCCAGTGTCAACATGGCCCCGGCCAGGAAAATCAGCAGCAAGCGCCACGGCCACGCCAAAGGGCTAACAGTGGTGTTGTGGCTGGTGGAATCGGGATGCGGTAAATCGGACTCTGTTTTCAACCTGCTGCCTTTATCCATGGGGCTAAGCTCTCGCGCGACTGTGTGCCATCCGAAACCTGCATTCTTTACGACGTCCACGCCTCGCCGGCCCACCGGATCTGGATCGCGAGAAAAATTATTTTAACCGAAAGGCAGGCCGTTGTGCTCTTCAACCGGTTAAGTTTTCGGATGTGGCCATATTTTTTGGCAAATGCCCGGCCGCCTTGAATATTACGCGTATTCCAGGGGTTGCTTGGGAGCGAGGGCGTCCTCGCCCGCATAGGACGGCAACAGGCTAACCGCATTGCATCTCCCCTGGATGTTCTGATGATGGGCCTCTGTTTGCGTGCCAAAAAATATGGTCGCCCCCCAATTTTTGGGCATATGACAGTTTATGCTGCCTTTTTTCTGGTCTTGGCGAGGATGTAAGCCGGGCGGTTGGCCCACAGGCGTTCCCAACGAGCATCCTGACTTTTCCACGCTGCCCGTAAGGCCAAAATAGCCTCTGCGCCCGGAATACGCCATCGTTGTTCCGTACCCTTCACCCGTTTATTAAATGTTTTGACGCCCGCCTCCGTGTTGCCCGACCCGATCGGCCAACCCTTACCGCGATACACGTCATACATCATGTACTGTTGGTGCTTTTCAAAATACCCCACTTCACGTCGCAGAATCCCGACAGCTATCGGGATAGGTACTGAAGCGGGCGATGCATCCGATGCCGAAAGTTGCAGATGCGGCTTGACCCGCAGCAGTATCTCACGGACCTGGCCCTTCCATAATAGGTCTTCCAGTTCCGCATTAAGTGCCTTGGTCTCTGGTGTATCCTTACCATGCACCGCCGCAGTCATCAGGTGAAGGTGCTCCACCGCATGGTAGTAATCTATGATGCGAACATCCGCCAGCTTCCATTTTTTGGCCAGCGGATCAATCCAGTTCCCGCCGTCGCTGATGTTCAGCACCACTGCGGCACGCGCCAGCCCACGGCGATTCGCCTCCAGTCCGACCATAGGCCCAAACTCCTTGGCCCCCTTCATCGTGGCCGTGTAGGTGGTCACCTGCGCTACAGGTTTTTTATCCTTGCCGTCGCCAGGTATATAGTTGGTAAAGCTGGCTACCTTATCTTCTCGCCAATGGCTTTGCGTCTGCGGATTCTTGTCCCGTGTATGCACCCGTCCTCCGTCCATGCCCATCACCAGCAAAAGCGGAGCCACCGCCGGACCTTCGGGATGCACCCCACGCCGTTCCAAGGCCATCTCCCGACTACGCACGGCTACCAACCGATCTCCCATCCGTTGGGACCAACGCTGCACCTGTTTGCCATCCAGTTGCGTCTGCCAGTCCAGATTCAGCGAACGGGCCGCATCATCAAATACCCGATCCGCCGCTTCGCGGGCTACCCGCTCCGCCGCCAGTGGCGTCAGTGGAACTTCCGCCGGCAGGCTCCAGTCCCGATCCTGAGGGGGAAAAAGACCGGCCACACGACCGGCATCGCCCATGCTGCCTGGTAATTACCATCACCCCATCCGGCCCGCGAATCTCATTTTGCCGGGGTGCTGATGCCCAATGGGTTTGCTCTGATCCGCAATGCGGGCAGCAACCCGCCACTTCCTGGCACGCCGATTCGCTTAGCCGAGCGAATTCTTCCAGCAGCGTTGGGATCAACGCTGCCTTAAATTCCTGTGCCAGCAACTCGAAATCTCGAAATGTGGTTCCCCGTAGCCGCTTACTCCCATCCGCGGGAATCACCCGCTCCAACGCATCGTGAAATGTTTCCGTGATCCTCTCCAACGCTTCTTGACGAGTGGTCGCTGCTGGCATGTTTATTCCTCCTTGAATAGCCGTACAACCGCCGATCCACTTCCTATGGACCGATCTTCCCCTATTCTACCAAATCCCACCCACGACATAAACTGTCACAGGCCCCCAAGTTTTCTGCGATCCGTGCTGATTATTGACCTATTTTCCAACCATCGCTATGCTCTAAGGATATTTTAGGAGAATTGCATGCCTACCCAGTCAAGAATAGCAGCCCAGATGTACACCTTGCGGGATTTTACCAAGACGTCCGCGGATATCGCCACCACTTGTGTCAAACTCCGGAAAATCGGCTTTGAAGCGGTGCAGGCATCCGCACTGGGCCCAATTGAGCCGCAGGAATTTGCCCGCATTTTACAATCCGAGGGTTTAACCTGCTGCGCCACGCACGTGGGTTTTGAAAAACTCAAAGAGGACCCGCAACAAGTGGCAGAGGAACACCATTTATGGGGTTGCCGGCATATAGCGGTTCCGTCGATGCCGGGTGAATTTCGCAGTGCGGAAGGCTTCGCTAACTTCGCCAGGGAACTCAACACCTTGGGAAAAATCTATCGCCCACTCGGATTGACTGTTTCCTATCACAACCACGCCTTTGAACTCACGCGGTATGGCCCGGCCACGGGCCTGGAAATTCTGTATGAAAATTCCAAGCCATCGCTGGTTAAGGCCGAACT
>JAJZKY010000912.1 GCA_021803885.1 Planctomycetota bacterium | reverse complement strand
CGGCGACATCTTCGGTTATGCCTGCCTGCGCCGCGGCTGTTACTTGATTGCCGATGGATATGTGTCCCGAAACTCCGACTTGTCCGGCAAGTACAACGTACTGGCCGGTATTGGAACTGCCGGCCATGCCGACCTGGCTTACCAGCAGATTATGCTCGCCAATTTTGCAGTTATGGCCAATGACCACCAGGTTACCGAGCTTGGTTCCCTTGCCAACAGTGGTGCTTTCCATGGCGGCCCGCTCGATAACGGTGTTGGCTCCCACCTCCACATCATCTTCGAGCACAACATTGCCGATTTGCGGTATTTTGTGATGCACGCCCTGATGCGTCGCAAAGCCGTAGCCATCGCAGCCAATCACTGCGCCTGCCTGCAGAATGACGCGTTTGCCCAGCACACAACGATCGTACACCACGCAGCCGGGGTAAAGAATGCAGCCTTCGCCGATAACCGCATCGTTCATAATGCTTACGTTTTGATAGATGGTTGTGTTGTCGCCGATGCGAACGCGCTCGCCTACCACGGCACCGGCGTGAATGTTGACGTTGCGGCCGACTTGAGCGCTGGCGGCCACGGTCGCCTGCGTTGCTATGCCAACGGCATCGTGAGGTCGAAAACCATGCAGCAGCAGCATGATCTGTCGGAAGGCGAAATATGGATCGGCAATTTGAATGAAAGTAAGCGGGGGCAACCCGCCGCGGGCGATTTTTTCAGGTTGCACTTCGTTGCCGATCACCACGCAACCGGCCTTTGTGGTAGCCAACTGCTTGAGGTATTTGATGTTGGAAACAAAGCTGACTTCATGCGGCCCGGCTGAGCCGAGTGAGCGGCAGCGATCAATGCGCACCGAGCCATCGCCGAGGAGTTTTCCGCCGACATGTTCGGCGAGCTTTGCGGCTGTAAAAAATTGTTGCGTTGTGGTCATGTTGTGCTTTCTGCTGCGGCCCGCATGGGCGGCGGCCCATCGGCGACGGCCATAGATTAATACTCTATAAAGGGTAGATCGCGGCTGGTTTCCACATAACCGGCGGCAACATCCTGATCAATGGAGTTTTCATCGAGGCCGAGGCTGCGAATAATAGCCTGCAAGTCGTCGGCAACGCGAACGGGCTTGTTGGCGAGATGGCCCCATGTCGGCTCGGCCGGTGGGTACTTGGCTTCTTTGGTGCGAACACCGGTGTGGTAATAAACCGTGGCGTCGGGGTCTTTTAATCCATGGCCGGTAAGCACGCAGGCCACGCGCTCGTGGCGGGAGATGGTGCCATTGGCCAACAGTTGCCGCAGGCCCGCAATGGTTGCCGCGCTGGCCGGCTCGCAGGCAAAGCCAAATCGGCCCACCATGGCTTTGGCTTCGAGAATGTCGTTATCTGACACCTGGGCGACCACCCCCTTCATCACGTCCAGTGCTCGGAGCGCTTTTTTAAGATTGACTGGGCGGCCGATTTCAATGGCGGAAGCAACGGTGTGGGCATGCAGTTGGCGGCGGTCCATATCGGCATAAAAGGTTTCAATGGCGGCCTGATTTACATGACCGCCGTTCCAGGAGATGCCTGCTTTCACCATGCTATAAAGCGTGTTGGCGCCTTCGGCGTTAATGATGGCCAATCGGGGAATGCGCTTTATAAGGCCGTGCTGCCGCAGTTCGAGAAACGCCTTGCCAAAGGCGGAGCAATTCCCCAAGTTGCCGCCGGGCACAATAATCCAATCGGGCGGTTGCCAACTCAGCGATTCCAGGATGCGGTACATAATGGTCTTTTGGCCTTCAAGGCGAAACGGATTGACGCTGTTCATAAGGTAAAGGCCTAGCTGGCTGCTTACCTGCCGCACGCGGGCGAGGCAGGTGTCGAAGTCGCCTTCTATTTGGAGGGTTAGAGCGCCGTAGTCGAGTGCCTGGGATAGCTTTCCAAAGGCGATTTTGCCCGAGCCGATGAACACTACGCCCTGAAAGCCGTTCATTGCGGCATACAAAGCCAGTGATGCCGAGGTGTTGCCTGTGCTGGCGCAAGCAACTCGGCGGGCGCCGACGATGCGGGCATGGGTGAACGCGGCGGTCATGCCGTTGTCCTTGAAACTGCCTGAGGGGTTCATGCCCTCGTACTGCAGCCAAAGTTGTCCGGGCCACATGCCGAGTTCTTTGCCGAGGCATACCGCGTTCTGTAAAAAGGTTTGTCCTTCGCCGACGGTGCAGACCATGGCATCGGCGGCAAATGGCAAGAGTTCGCGAAAGCGCCATACGCCGGAGTAATCAAGCGGAAAGCGCCGGTTCTGCCAGCGCTGCTGAAATGCGTCGAGCGACTTGGGCAGGCTCGCTTTGCTCCAGTCGTATTGAATATCGAGCAGTTCTCCGCACTTGGCGCACGAAGTAAGCACCTGGCCAATATCAAAAGTGGCGCTGCATGTAGGGTTGATGCATTGCTGGTAGGCAATTGTCTTCATGGTAGGGATTTTAGCGGGAAATAGGCAACTCGGCGAATGTGTGGTAAGGCACGCGATGGGGACTACCAACAAACAATCAGGTGGTGGGCGATGTAAGGCACACAGACGGTTTGCCTGCTTTTGAGCCGG
>JAJZKY010000911.1 GCA_021803885.1 Planctomycetota bacterium | reverse complement strand
TGTCCGGCGGGGCCAGAGCCTCGACGGCGGCGGCGCATTCGGCGAGCGGAATGCCGCTGGCCAGGCCGACCGCGATGCCCGCCAGCGCGTTGCGGGCATTGTGCTCGCCCAGCAGATGGAGTTTGACTTTTACGCGCTGCTCGTCCGCCAACACGGTGAACGTTGTGCCTTCCGCACCCATCGGCGTAATCGATTCCATGCGCGGATCGGCGCAGGTTCCCGAGCCAAAGTAAATTGTCTTGCCGGGGAAGTCTCGTCCAAATTGCCGCACGTACGAGTCATCGCAATTGAGGATTGCGGCGCCAAGTCGCGGCAGAGATGCGATCAGCTCATACTTGGCGCGGGCGATGCCAGCCTGACCGTCGGAAAAATTCTCGGCATGGGCGGTGCCCACGTTCGTCACCACACCCCAGTCCGGCGCTGCGATTTTGCAAAGCGCAGCGATCTCGCCGACGCGTGACATGCCCATTTCCAGGATGGCAACTTCATGCTCAGGCTGGAGCCGCAACAACTGAAGCGGCAGGCCGTAATGATTGTTTAAATTTCCCAAAGATTTGTGGACGCGAAAACGACGCTCCAAAACCTGCGCGACGGCTTCCTTAGTGGTGGTTTTTCCAGCGCTGCCGGTAATGCCAATCACGCGCTTGCCCCAATGGCGACGCACGGAGGAGGCCAGCCGCTGCAGGGCGGCCAGCGGGTCATCGACGAGCAGCAGACGCTTGCGCATTGCATCGTTGCCATAGCGCGAGAGCTGCGAGCCGGAGATGACAGCGGCAATTGCGCCAGCCTCGATTGCCGCCGGGACGAAATCGTGGCCATCGAAGCGCTCGCCGTGAATGGCGAAGAAAAGGTCGCCGGGCTGAATCGTGCGCGAGTCGATGGAGTAGCCCGACGCCGTGGCCGACGCACGGCGAGGCGGAGACGCGGGCGATGTTCTCGGCGCGAACCCAGCCGTCATCCATTCGCGAACTTGTTCCAGGCTCAATTGCATTGCAATCCTAACGGGACGCGACTGGACTTTCCGTATCGTTCCAGCAACGCCTCTCTCGCCTCCTCAACATCGTCGAACGGAATGGTGGAGCCGCAAAGAATCTGGACTTTTTCATGGCCCTTGCCGGCAATCACCACAACATCATTCTCCTGCGCCGCGTCCACGGCCAGCCGAATGGCGCAAGCACGGTCCGGCTCGACCGTGAACCGCGCGCCGCTTGCCTTTAAACCCGGCAGAATTTCCGTCAGGATTGCATCGGGATTTTCCGAGCGCGGATTGTCGCTGGTGACAACCACAAAGTCGCTGCCTTCGCCGGCTGCGCGTCCCATTTTCGGGCGCTTGGCACGGTCGCGATCTCCGCCACATCCAAAGACTGTGATGACGCGGCCACGGCGCGGAGCCGCCAACTGCCGCGCCAGCCGCGTAACATTGCGCAACGCATCGTCGGTGTGGGCGTAATCGATAGCGACCGTGAATGGCTGCCCGCAGTCTACGGTCTGGAAACGGCCCGGCACGCAGGCGATGGATTCCACCCCGCGCACGATTTCCTCCAGCGTCAATCCACGCGCCAATGCGGCCGCGGAAGCGCCCAGCAAATTCAGCACATTCACAGGACCCGGCAAATAGGTATGCAGATCGGTTTCTCCCACCGGCGTGAGCATACGAAAGCGCGTGCCGTTGGCTGCCAGTTGGACATTCGTGGCGCAAAAATCTCCGTGGTCCAACCCATAGGTGACAATTTCGCATCCAGCAGCGCGGGCCAGCGAGATGAGCCGCTGTCCGTAGTCGTCTGCAATGTGGATCGCGGCGACGCGTGGCGGAGCAGCACCCTCTCCGGCAAACATTTTCGCCTTCGCTTGAAAATACGATTCCATCGTTCCGTGATAATCCAGATGGTCCTGCGTAAGGTTGGTGAAGATTGCCGTGTCCCAATGCAGACCCCAGACGCGGCCCTGATCGAGCGCGTGAGAAGACACTTCCATCACCGCTTCGGTCGCGCCCGTGGCCACGCCTTCGGCAAACAACTGGAACAGGTCGCGCGATTCCGGCGTGGTATGCGGGGAGGGGCGAATTTCCTCCGCGACGTGATACTCAATGGTGCCGACAAGAATGCAAGTGCGGTCCGCGCTGCGCAGCATCGACTCCAGTAGATACGTGGTTGTCGTTTTGCCATTGGTGCCGGTCACGCCGGACAACTTTAGACGACGCTCCGGATGGCGGAAAAAATTGGCGCTGATTTCGGCGAGCGCACGGCGGCCATGGTCTACACGCGCGATGGCAAGGTCGGGATGGGTCGCGCGCAGCGATTGCCAAGTCGCCTCAAAGTCCGTCACCACTGCGCACGCGCCTCGTTGCAGCGCGTTCTCGACGAAGCGGTTGCCGTCCGTCGTACTACCCTGCATGGCAACGAACAGCACGCCCGGAGCGACATGGCGCGAGTCATACACAACATCGCTGACAGGTGGATTCGATGCCGTGCGCTCTCGAATTTCGAGTTCGCGCAGGACATCGTCAAACTGCATGGGTGAATTTACGATCATGGGGACCGGCCAAAAGTGGTTCTTCTGCATTGAAG
>JAJZKY010000910.1 GCA_021803885.1 Planctomycetota bacterium | reverse complement strand
TTTTGATGCAGATGCCCGAGGCTGATGTCTATATCGGCCTCTCATGCGCAAGCCTGCATGCGGGCCGCGTCATCAAGCAGAGAGGCGGCAAGTATCTCTGTGATCGACCGTGCAGTCACATCCGTTATCAAGAACGACTGCTCGCTGAAGAGTACGCGCGTCAAGGCATCGCCTTCGAGGCATTCGATATGCGTATGGTCGAAAAGGAAGAAGCTGAATACGCGGAAGCCAATGTAATACTGGTTGCAAGCGAATTTGCACGCCGCTCGTTCATTGCCGGAGGCGTGCCTGAGGCGAAGCTGCGCAAGGTGTCCTATGGCGTGGACCTGCGGCGGTTCAGTTCAGTCAGTGCCCCTGCGGCAGGTTGCTTCGACGTGTTGTTCGTCGGCGCGGCATCGCTGCGCAAGGGTGTGCCCGATCTGCTGGGCGCTTACCGCATGTTTCAGCATCCACGCAAGCGCCTGTGCTTCGTGGGTGCGGTGAACGAGGATGTGCGTGCCTTGCTGCAACGCGCACAAAGGTCCGATCCGAGCATCGAGATTCTGGGTCCACGCCCGCAGGAACGCCTGCGCGACATCATGAGCCTCTCGCACGTATTAGTGCTGCCAAGCATTGAAGACGGGTTCGGCCTGGTGATGGCAGAAGCCATGGCCTGCGGCTGCCCGGTGATTGCCAGCACCCACACCGGCGGCGAAGACCTGTTCACCGACGGTAACGAGGGCTTCATCGTGCCCATCCGCAGCCCGGACGCCATCGCGGGGCACCTGCAGCAGTTGGCCGACGACCCTGCATTGCAAGCCACGATGCGTGCAGCGGCTCTGCGCCGTGTGCAAGCACTGGGCGGCTGGGACCAGTACGGACAGAACATCGTCGCTGTCGTGGAGGATCTCGTGCATGCCTGACCACGAGCACACCCTGTACCGCCAGCGCATTTACGGCGCCTACGTGACGGGCCGCAGCGATAGCCTTGGCGCCAGAGTCGATCGCAGGTCTCGCCCCACGGCTGCCCTACCTGCGCTGGCTGGTACGCACCTGCATGCCACCGGACCGTGATGCCGCGATCCTGGATATCGGCTGCGGCCACGGCGCCATCCTGTACGCGCTGCAGCAGGCCGGTTATCGCAACGCATGTGGCGTGGACGGTAGCGCCGAACAGGTGCAGGCCGCCGCGAGGCTGGGCATCCAAGGTGTTGAGCAGGGCGATTTGATGCAGACACTGCGTGAAGCAACAGACGCCAGCCTGGATGTGGTGATCGCGTTCGACGTGATCGAGCACTTCACCAAGGCCGAGCTGATCCCGCTGGTGGACGAGGTGCAGCGCGTGCTCAGGCCCGGCGGCCGCTGGGTGATCCATGCGCCCAATGGCGAATCGCCGTTCGGCAATCGCGTGCGATTTGGCGATTACACCCACGAGCAAGCCTTTACGCGCACTTCGCTGGGGCAGTTGCTGCTTGCGAGCGGCTTTCTACGGGTCGAGGCCTACGAAGATCGCCCGATTCCACATGGCCTCACCAGCTCGGTGCGCGCCGTGTTGTGGCAGTTAATCCGCGCAGCGCTGCTGTTTTACATCGCTGTGGAAACGGGCAGCTTCGATCGGCGTGCGGTGTTCTCGCAGAACCTGCTGGCCGTGGCGTTGAAAAGCGCGTGATGCCAACCACTGAGCGATCACGCGTTGAATCAGAGTTTCTAAAAAGGGGGACATATGAGCATCAAAAATAGAAAGCGCGTGCTGGTTACTGGTGGAGCCGGCTTCCTTGGTTCGCACCTCTGTGAGCGACTCTTGCTCGAAGATTGCGATGTGCTATGTGTGGACAATTTCTACAGCGGCGTTAAAGACAATGTCGCTCAATTGCTGCAGAACCCCCATTTCGAGTTGCTACGGCACGATGTGACGTTTCCGCTCTATGTCGAAGTGGATGAAATCTACAATCTGGCTTGTCCGGCATCGCCGATTCACTACCAGTGGGATCCAGTGCAAACCACCAAAACCAGTGTGCATGGGGCGATCAACATGCTCGGACTCGCCAAGCGCCTCAAGGCGAAAATCCTGCAGGCCTCGACCAGCGAGGTGTATGGCGACCCGGAAGTCCATCCGCAGCGTGAAGACTACTGGGGCCGCGTCAATCCTATCGGCCCGCGTGCCTGTTACGACGAGGGCAAGCGCTGTGCCGAAACCCTGTTTTTCGATTACTACCGCCAGCACGACCTTCGGATCAAGGTCGCTCGCATCTTCAATACATATGGCCCGCGCATGCATCCGAACGATGGCCGCGTCGTCTCCAATTTCATTGTGCAGGCGCTGCGCAATGAGCCGATTACGATTTATGGTTCGGGGCAACAGACTCGTTCCTTCTGCTATGTCGATGATCTCATTGACGGCTTGGTGCGACTTATGCGTAGCGCCGATAACATTACTGGGCCTATCAATTTAGGCAACCCGGTTGAGTTCACGATTCGCGAGCTGGCCATGGAGGTCATCCGCATCACGGACTCGAGTTCGCCATTGATCTACAAAGACCTACCGGCAGATGATCCAAGGCAGCGGCGGCCGGATATCGAGAATGCCCATAACTT
>JAJZKY010000909.1 GCA_021803885.1 Planctomycetota bacterium | reverse complement strand
GGACAGCAGAACATTCGCGTATAATAGCTTAAAGGATGGTGAACGCGTTGCAAATAATTCGCCAGGTGCGTAGGTTGGCAGACAACAGCACGTGTCAACCCGCTGTTGTTGAGATCCCTGACAGGGCGCGAGCGCGCTGGACTGCAGCAAGATCGGCACTTCATGCCTGCCGACTTGCGTACTCGCGGGCGGCCCACTCCCAGAACGGCTGCTATTAACCCCGAGCGCGCTTCAGAGGCAATAGTCAAAGGGCCGTGGACACGGCTCCAACCTCCAACCCGATTCAGTAATTCGAGACCCACAGGGAGGAATGTGCCGGAATGTATAGGGACCTGCGCGGCACCCAACAAGCCAATGTTCCATCGCATCTCGCGGATCTTCCTCTGAAATTCTGGGTCGCGGTGGTTTTAACCGGGATAGCTTCCGGTCTGGGTGCCATTGCCATGATGACGACTTTGCGCACCGTGCAGCACATGGCCTTTCACTATCACACCGGTGAGTTTTCCTCGGCAGTCGCCCGGGTCAGCGATAGCAGGATAGTGCTGATGCTCGTCTTGGGCGGACTGGTCACGGGGGTGGGACTGTGGCTATTAGGGCGGTACTTAGGAGGCACCGGTGGCGAACCCACCGCCGTGGTCTGGACGCATACGGGAAACCTGTCGCTTTTTCGCACATTGCTGAGCTCCACGCTATCCGAAATCACAGTCGGGTTGGGCGGATCCATAGGCCGCGAGGCTGCACCTCAGCGCCTTGGAGCCGCCAGCGGTTCTGCTTTAAGCCAGCGGATTGGGGTGAGCAAGAAGCATGGATACATCCTTATCGCATGCGGCGCTGGAGCTGGTCTGGCAGCTGTCTACAATTCGCCCCTAGCTGGCGCACTGTTCGCAACGGAACTGTATCTCGGCACCATTTCGCTGACACTGATTCTCCCCGCCCTCCTCACCTCAGGCATAGCTACCGCAGTGTCGTGGCTGGTATTGTCTTCCCATGCCATTTATCAGGTGCCGCAACTCCCTCACCCTACTATTTCGTTATTGCTGTTCGCCGTCGTTCTCGGACCCGTCATCGGGATCATCTCGGCTGGATATGTGAAATTGATCGGTTGGGCCAGTGACCGCCGTCCCAAGAATTGGCCTCTGCTGGTCGAACCTTTGATTCTTTTCGCGGCATTGGGACTGATAGCCATTAAATATCCCCTGGTGCTGGGAAATGGCGTGGACCTGGCTCAGTTTGCCTTTACGGGCCACGGCGTGATCTGGGTCTTTGCGGCTCTGGCGATTTTAAAGCCGCTCGCCACCGCCGGCACTCTGCGCAGCGGCGCGACCGGCGGCTTATTTACGCCGACTCTAAGCCTCGGCGCAGTGCTTGGAGGATTTTTAGGACGGGGCTGGGCTCTCTTGTGGCCGGGTTCCCCCGACCCAAGCTATGCAGTCATTGCAGCAGCCGCTATGATGGGAGCTGCTATGGAGGCGCCTGCTACCGCAATCGTGTTCGTGTTGGAGTTGACCCACAATATCCAGGCCATCATGGTCCCGATGTTGATCGCAGTGGTCGGTGCTACTCTGACCGCCCGCCATATCAATCTCCTCTCGATTTACTCTGCACGCTTGAGCCCTACGCCCGTTTCGGCAGAGCATCAGGATCCCGGGCCGGGGGCCCCACACTAGCCTTTTGCCGCGCAGCTGTGCTTGCCACCACGCTCTGTGCACTGAATAGGGAGAAACTATGCCAATGGGTTGGGGACCTAACGCTTGCTCTCGGCGCACACCGATTGGATTGATATGGCTAAAGGGCGGATGTACCTGGTGAAACGGAGATCGGGCAGCTGTTTGTCGGGGAATTTGGGGAGTAGGGCTGCTCCGCGGAATTGTTCTCAAAACGCCGGGATTGGGAACTCGCCCGTCTTCAGGCCCTAGGCCTAACGCCCACCAACGCGACACAGCGGGTGGGCATTACACACCTTCTGGAAGTCTTGAAAGAGTCCAGCGGGATTGTGCCCCACGTCTTTTCCGTGACAGGGCAGACTCCAGAACCGGGAACCGCTGCAGCGCCCCCCTCGCCGATGAGTTCCAAATTCACGTGGATATTTCCGGTATGCCCCTGAATTCGCCTCTCGCAACGCTCGACATGACATCAGGCACTTCCGGGAAGCCCCCCATCCACTCCAAGCCCTCGGCGTCAGCACGTCAAGTCCTCACGAGCATGAGGGGGTAGCATCCACTCTACACGTACTAACTTTTTTAGAAAGTCTGGGTCCATGTAACGAGGTGAGGATAGGTGTAGTATCCTTCTCCGGTCTCCCGTCCGAGTGTGCCTCGGTCAATGTACTCTGTTTTCAGCAACTGGGCCAACTCTAAGTGATCCCCAGTTTTTGGTAATTTAACCAGTGCAGCGGTCACTGGGCAAAGATTTTCATGCATCCCCAGAGAAGTCAGGTAGAAGGGAAATGCGCCGCACTTCTCGCCACTTTTGGGTGCATGACGGCATTTTCGGAGAGCTGTAGCCACCAATTTTACTCTATGTCCTCCATTGGTAGGGTTCCACCTGACTCATCTGGGGATGCATGATTTCTAAAG
>JAJZKY010000908.1 GCA_021803885.1 Planctomycetota bacterium | reverse complement strand
TCATGTTCCAATAAACATCTACAACAGAACCGGCTGGGACGCCAGTTACTCTGTATGCGGATGCGAATTGGTACGTAAGTGGTTACATAGACATATACGATCTTACAGATGTATGTTATCCGAACTTAAACTATTGCCAGGCGGCACCAATCCTAGTAACTCAATGCAATCCAGGTGGCTATACGTGCCAGGCAACAGTTTCTTCTTCGAATTACCCCGCAGGTACAGAATACGATTTCCAAGCGTACGTAAACTCTAACAGCTGCAGCGGGGCTACTGCATGTTCGAATAACGCCTATGTGACGTGGACTTCTACCACGACTACTACAACAATAAGTTGGTCCGTATCGCTTTCTGCTTCAAGCACGACCCCATCTGTGGGGCAAGCGGTAACGCTTACCGCAACAACCAACCACACCCCGTCCTCGGGCGGCTATTATCTAAGAATATTCGACCTAACAAACGGCACTACAGTCTGCCAAGAGTTCAGCACTACCACATGTTCTGTGTCAGTCAGCGAATCGCAATCGACTTCCCAGACTTACGAAGCTGCGATAGACCCTACAGAAGGCGCTACGTGTGGTAACGGTAATGGCGGCATCGCATGCTCCAACCAAGTCAGTGTAAATTGGGAGTATGAGGTTACGTTCTATGCTAGCGGCTTGCCCCAGTCAACCCCCCAGTGGTGCGTCACAGTATATAGCAGCAATCCTGCCTCATCCGCTTATCCGTCTTCTACTGGATGCGGTTCTGGCAGTACTGGATTCGTTAGTTTTAATAACTTGGTTGGTAGCCTCAGCTATCAATATAGCGGCGGCAACGGTATGAATAATTATTGCGCTGGTGGTCCGTCAATTCCGTCCGGCAGCTTCTCCGAAACATGCCAGTACTACAGTGTTGATATCTTGAGTTCGCCTGGTAATGGCGGTAGTACGTTGGTACAGTCCGGTACAGTATATAACACTCCATATGGCTCCTCTCCACTTGGCAGCAATCCGTATTACGTGACTTCTGGCTCGAGTTTGTTTCTGCAGGCGACACCATACTCCGGATGCTCCTTTAACCACTGGGGCACCACGGGCGGAATCGTTTTTGATCCTAGCGGAAGCTCTTCTTCAAATCCGACGTCGGTTGATGTATACGGTTCTGGTGATGTAACTGCTTATTGGAACATGAATTGGTTGTTTGGGTACTACTGTTGACTATAATAAGTAAACTATGGTGTTGCGTATGTATGTAAAAGTAGACCAAATGAAGAGAAAGCCATTCCGATTCGTGGCCCAGTCCGCAATGGAGTATCTGATGACTTACGGATGGGCCATACTGATTATAGCAGTGGTTCTGGCAGCCTTGTTCGAGTTGGGTGTCTTCAACGGCTCTAACCTGAGCCCGCAGGCCTGCATAGCGCAATCAGGTTTCGTCTGCAAGAATCCTGTATACACATCAAACGGAATAATATTTACCTTCGGCCAGACTACAGGCAGGGACTACTACGGCGACTGGGTCTTCGTGGCCTCGCAGGGCGAGGCTCTGAACTCCAGTGGCATACCAGTGAACTTCACATGCACCCCGACTGGCTGTGCGAACGCCGTGACAGTGGGTCTTCCGGGACCGAACGGCGTCAGAGTACTGGTACCAGGCCAGACAGTCACTGCCGTTTTTCCGGCTAATGCTTTCCCCGCAGGTGCGGTGCCAAGCAACCCACCAATCGGCACTCCGTTCGCCGGTTACATATGGCTCGGCTACTGTCTGGGCCCATGCACCGCGCCCACGGCATACTCAAAGGTCGCGACCATCACGATAAAATCCGCAGGTGTTTTCGCCGGTTCCACTACCACCCTCCCGTCGTCCACGACCACAACGACCACCTCTAGCACGAGCACCACGACGATTTCAGGTACGCCATGCACTAACAACTGGCCGGGCGGCGTGTGTGTCGGTGCCGTAACTTACACTAGCTCCATGGACTTATCCGATACGATACGCGTAAGCGGAAATGTGGTGATAGACAGTGGCGTCACGCTTACGACAGATGGTTTTGCAATAATATCAGGAGGGATGTTCACCAATGATGGCACAATAATCACTGGGCAAGTCGGAAATGGAGGCGTCACCAATGGAAACGGTGGTGTAAATGGTGGTAACGTCCCAGATTCGTATGGCGGTTCTGGCGGAGGTGGCGGATGGTCTAACTGCAATAACGGCGGCGCAGGCGGCAACACCCTCGTTTCAGGCGGCGCTGGCGGTTCGCCGGGGGGTTGCAATGGCGACTCCCCTGGCAGTGGAGCTAACCAACCTGCCCCGGCCCCAAGTATAGTTTTGGCCGATATACCAACATGGTACGCAAATGGGTTCACTAACTACTACGACGGCGCGGGCGGAGGCACCTGCAGTTGTACAACAAGCTATGCTGGCAGCGGTGGCTATGGCATTTACATACAAGCTGCAGAAGTAATCAACAACAACGTGATAAACGCGGATGGCTATTCGGGCTGTCCGAACGGGCAGGGGACCGGTGCCGGACAGTGCTCCGGTTGCAACGGAGATTGGTGCTGGAACGCAGGCGCTGGCGGCGG
>JAJZKY010000907.1 GCA_021803885.1 Planctomycetota bacterium | reverse complement strand
GGGCCGGCCGTATAGCCGATGCGCCAGCCGGTCATGGCGTAGGTTTTGCTCAAGCAGTTGCAGGTAATGGTGCGGTCCTTCCAGAGAGACCAGTCAATGGCAGCCCAGGAACAGGTCTGCTGGCCGCCAAAAATCAACCGCTCATAAATTTCATCGCTGCAAACCCAGATATGCTGATGCGGCGCTATGACCTCGGCCAAAGCCGCGAGTTCCGATGGATGGTAGGTATGGCCGCCGGGGTTGCTGGGTGAATTGATAATAACCATGCGGGTCCGCGGCGTAATCGCGGCGGCAAGCTGGGCCGGGGTTATTTTAAAATCGTTGGCGGGTTCGCCCCGCACAACCACCGGCACGCCGCCGGCAAGTTTAACCATTTCTGGATAGCTCACCCAATACGGCGCGGGAATAATGACTTCATCGCCGGGGTTCGCAACGGCCATGAACGCAACATAAAGCGAATGCTTGCCGCCGACAGAAATGATGATCTGGCCCGGCTGATAATCGAGCTTGTTATGCTGGCGCAGCTTGTGGGCAATGGCGGTGCGGGCTTCCAGCGTGCCAGCCGTGGGTTCATATTTGGTTTTGCCGGCGAGCAGGGCATCTATGGCGGCTTTTTTGATGGGGGCGGGCGTGTCGAAATCGGGTTCGCCGGCTCCAAAGCTTACCACGTCCACGCCCTGTTTTTTAAGGGCGTTGGCCCGCGCGGTAACTGCCAGGGTAATAGATTCAGCAACAACATCGAGACGCTGGGCAAGTTGCATGAGCGGCAATCCTCCATAAAAAAGAGCACGGGCCAACATTACGACCAACCAGGGCCGCCCGCAAGCGGTCAATGACCCCATGGACAAACATCGGCGCCGATTTGTTACATCGCGGCGGCGAGCGTACGCGTCATAAGCTTGGGGGCGGGCTTGGGCGTGATGACGGCAGCGGCGCGTGCGGCAGGCTTATGCACCTGTACGCTGGCTGAGGGCAGTATATTGCTTGCCGAATCGCCGCTGCGGTTAATAAGCAGCGTTGGCGCGATACCAAAAAAGATAACCAGTGCGGCACAAATAGCGCCGGCAAACTGCAGCGCCGGCGACTTGCGAACCACAAAAGGCGTCCAGCTTTCGCGTATGTACATCGCAGCGACAATGCGCAGGTAATACGCCGCCGCAATGGCTGCGTTAATCACCACAATAACCGCCAATACTTCGTGGCCGCTGATAAAATCGGCCTGAACTATAAACAGTTTGCCCAAAAAGCCCACCGTTCCCGGCATGCCAATAAGGCTGAACAGGCAGATGGCCATGCAGGCGGCCGCGAGGCGATGCTCCGAGGCGATGCCGGCAATATCATCGAGGTCTTCTGCGGCGTCGCTTTTGCCCTGCAGGTAAGTGAGCACGGCAAATACGCCGATGGTCATGATGCCATAGGCTGCCAGATAAAATACAGCAGCCGTGATACCATCACCCGTAATAACATGGGTGTGAATTAAATCGGGTCCGGCGACGAGGGCCGCGAGAATATACCCGCTGTGCGCCACCGAACTGTAGGCGAGCATTCGCTTGATGTTGCGCTGCAGCAGCGCCAAAACGTTGCCGATGGTCATGGTAAGCACGGCCATCACCGCGAGCAGCGAGGGCACGGCATTGGCAGCCCCTCGCGAGAGATTCCATCCCGTAAGGTTGAGCACAACAATGATCGCGACAAAGCCCGCCGCCTTGGGCACAAACGACAAGAAGGATGTCACCGGCGTTGCCGCGCCCTGGTAAACATCGGGTGCATAATAGTGCAGCGGCACCGCAGCGATTTTATACGAGACGCCCAGGATCACCATCAGCAGGCCGATAACGGCCACAAATGGCAAGCCACTGGTGCCCTGAGCCACCAAAAATGCCCGGTGAATGGAAGCAAAGTTTGTGCTGCCGGCAAAACCATACAGGTAGCTGAAGCCAAACAGAAATATCGCCACCGACAACGCACCGAGGAAGAAGTATTTAACGCCCGCTTCCTGGCTGCTGATTTGCCCGCGGCCCGCCGCCACGAGCACATAGGTGGGAATAGAAACCAGTTCCAAAGCCAAAAACAGCCAGATTAAATCGTCCACCTTGGCCATCATGCTCAGGCCGGCAAGCGAGACGAGCATCATGGCAAATGTTTCGCCGCGAAATTGCGAATCGCACCGGGCTGGGTCGTTGCCAAAAGGCATGCCCCAGGCATTAAGCACCAGCAAAATGCCGCTGGCACAGGTCAGCAGGGTCATGTATTTGGCTAGCGGTGAGATGTGGCCCATGGCAGCCGCCGGAACTCCCACGCCCAGCCCGGCCGCCAAAGCCGCGGCCAAACCGATAAGCGAAACCCACTGTACCAGCCGCCGCACCGAGTCGCGGGCCGCAAGGCCCAGCAGCAGTGCTGCCACGGCGGTTATCAGCAGGATGATCTCAGGAATAAGTTCTATGGCCATTGTTTTTATCCAAATTTCCTTTTACGTTTTTGCAGCGGGCTGCTACCCAAGCCGGCTGCTGCTATTTTCCGGGCCGGGCCAGCAAGGCCAAACTCGATTTAGCTGCAACCGGCATTACCGAAGCCATT
>JAJZKY010000906.1 GCA_021803885.1 Planctomycetota bacterium | reverse complement strand
AGTGTACCGAAAGGAACGGCCTTAGCGCGCGTCGAGGGCTGTGGCGGGAGGAAATACGTGCGTACAGATGGGAATACGGAATGGGTGCCCCGGTTTCTCGAAGCTAGATTGTTTGGCTAGATTCCCACCCTTCGCAAACAGCGCGAAGGATGGAGCACCCCGGCTTCTTGGCAAGGTCAAACGCACCATTTTTAATATCTATTGCTGCTCGAATCACGGTCAACCCCTAGATCGCCTAACATCGTTCAATAACTTCTTATGGAATTATGGAAACTGATCCACTTCACGCTACTAATTTCCCAGCACCGCGCGATAGCGTATCTGGTTCTTCTTCAACTTTGCTATGGCGTCGTTGACCTTCGCCATGGGGAAAGCCTCGGTGATGGCCTTCACGTCATGGCGGGCGGCGACCATCAGCATCTCCTGCAACATGCGCGGGCTGCCGCTGGGGCTGCCTGCTATACTGCGCTGTCCCGCGATCAGCGGGAACACATGCGTCGCGACCGGGCTGGGCGGCACGCCGACAAACCAAAGCGTTCCTCGCGGACGCAGTGCGGCGACCAGTGTGCTCCAGTCCTGGTCTTGGTTGATGGTGGAAAGAATCAGGTCGAAGGAGCCAGCCAGCTTCTTCATCGCCTCGTTGTCGCGAGAATTGACGAAATGGTCCGCGCCGAGGGACCTTGCCTCTTTTTCTTTATTCAAAGAGGTCGAGACTGCCGTGACTTCCGCGCCAAATACATGCGCGAATTGCAAGGCGAGATGGCCCAGACCGCCGATGCCTATGACGGCCACGCGAGACCCCGGAAACACTCCCGTTGTGCGGATCGGGTTGTATACAGTAATGCCGCCGCACATCAGCGGGGCCGTATTTTCGCTCGCCAACACTTCCGGGACGGGAATGGCGAAGCGGGCGTTGACGCGGACCTTGTCTGCAAAGCCGCCATTGCGGTGTACGCAGGTGCCCTGGCTTTGCGCGCACAGGTTCTCATCGCCGCGCAGGCACCACTCGCAGGTGCCGCAGGAGTCGGCCTGCCAGCCCACGGCCACCCGCTGCCCAACGGCGCGGTCCTTTACCTGGTTGCCCATGGCCGCAATCGCGCCAACAATTTCATGTCCGGGAACAAAGGGAAATTCCGTGAGTCCCCAGTCGTTGTCGATCAGATGGAGGTCGCTATGGCAGACGCCGCAGTGGGTAATTGTGATTTCAACTTCATTGGGCTGGAGCTCTCCCACTTCGTATTTATAGGGATGGAGTTCGGCGCCAGCGGCGTGGGTTGCGTAACCATGAATCTTGCTCATTGGGAGTTGGTGCTCTTCTTTCTGGGGAGTTCTATTACAACATATATAAAATTAGGGCTTCACATCGAGGGTGACAACCTGAGAACCGCTCAGCGCCAGGCCCATATTTTTGGAGCCGAGGGCAATCGCAGTTTCTCCGTCGATGGTAAAGCCTCCTGTGGTTCCATCTGGCTGCAGGACGTTCGCCATAGTCAGCGGGACGGCGGGCAAAGTGTGACCTTGCAGTACCGCCTGCGGCACCGGAGCAAGCAGCGTGACATAGAGCCGATTATTAGGATGCAATTCGTTGAGCCGGGCGATGGTTTCGCTCAATCCCAGCGGCTGGGCCGTCGGGTTGGGAATTAAATGCAGCGTGTGGTCGAGCGTCGTGCCATCGCTGACCAGCAGACGGACCGGCCCGGAAGTCAGTGTATTGGGCAGTTGCAGAGTCATCGTAACCAACCGCTGCGGCTGCCGGTACGGATGCAGAGTCGCTTCCACCGTTATCTTGTCACCCGCATGGACGGTTGGATTCAGTACGCGAGCTTCCGCCAGGGCTGCGGATTGACGGCCCTGCATTGCATCCAGGGTGAGAGAAATATTTTGAATGGAAGGCATTTCACGTGGATTGCTGAAGATGCTGTCAAAGCGCTGGGCAACGGCAATGGCAGTCGCCAGGCTGGCGGGCTTTTGGTCGGTCGCCGCGATCATGTCGTCAATCTTTATGGAGTGTTGGTTGGCAACGGTAATTTCTCCGCGCAGGCGATAGGTGGAAAGATCGTTGTACCCGTTCGTGTCCTGCATCGCCTGAAACATGGAGACTGTCAGCGCGCCAGTGGTCAGACGCGGGTGCTCGACCACCCCGAAATGGTAGATGTGAGGCTGCGGCGTTCCACGGATTGCCAGCGTCACGGGAATCATTTGCGCCCGCTTGCCGAAGACGCCGAGGATGCCGGACTCCCGGTCCTCAGTAAACGCGCCGACGGTCTCCGTCGTGTTGACGATCTTTATGGGATCCAGCGCCGAAGCCACCGTGGCGACGACCTGGGCCTTGGTCATGGGCAGAGAGACGTTGCCAAATTGCGTGATGGGATGACCGCAGGCCAGCAGACGTTTCGGGTCTACATATGTGACGGTGCAAGTGGCCGCCATGTTGAAGTCGCCCGAGACAATGACGGCGCTGATGGCTGAACCCGGCACGACCGGCGCAGCGTCGGGAACATCCGGACTTGCACTTCCCAGTCCGGAGACAGGCATCAGGTCGGACGAGGGAAAGCGTTGGCGGAACAGGAGGCTTTAC
>JAJZKY010000905.1 GCA_021803885.1 Planctomycetota bacterium | reverse complement strand
ATGGAACGTAACGGTGGATGAGGGTAGCCTCATTCATGCTTTTGGTAGTGACAATATTCTAGTTGTCGGCGAAGAGAGCCTCGATGGAGCTGATCTTCGAGGAGAACGTAGAATTTGCGTCTTGGTAGACATGATCGATGGAACAGACTTACTTCAAAGAGGGTTCTCCAATTGGTGCTCAGCGGTGGTAATTTTTGACCCTCAGCCGGACCCGCCACGAATACTCGCTTCATTTGTGGCTAACAAGGGAGAAGCTCTCTATTTCGCGAATGAGCATGGCGCGTATAAGTGGCCCCTGCGCCGCCGAGTCACGCGAGGTGCGACACGGCTGTTAATCCCCCGGACCAATCGAACGCTAAGGGATTCCACTGTTTGCGTATATGCACAAAAACACAGCAGGCTGTTAGGTCTGATGTCTCTTCACAAAACAGGACTAGCTCAGTGGCTCGAACTCTTGATAGCAAGCGATAGGCGTCTTAAAAAGCAAGTCAATCGAGATTCCGGCGAAACGGAAAGCTCATTCAGATTCTACGATCTCGCAGGGAACCCAATGATGTGTCGAATGTTGAATGGTAAGGTGGATATTGTTTTTGATTTGCATGGGCAAGCTCCCCATGACGTTGTCCCAGGCGCGTTTATATCCCTTAAGGGTGGAGCATCGATGGCTACACCACAGGGAGACCCCATAACGGAAAGTCAGTTAGCCGAAGCACTATTGAGGCCAGGAACTTCTGACCTCAAGTACGTGCTGGCCGCCAATGATGAACTCTTACACGAATTTACACAAACGTTGGCAGCGAAATAGCCGTGTATCTTCCTGTGAAGGAAATGCTACCTTGTAGCGGTTTCTCCATCTGATAACCTCCCCTTCATGATGGATGACGCACTGCGGGCACTATTCTCCCCCCCTCACCGACCACGAACTCCGCCTCGCGGCGGAAAATCTCGATGAATACCTCGCACTTGCGTGGGAAATCATGCTAGATCCGCAAACAAGCCTTGACCATCCTCAGATTCCAGGCCAGGATTCGAGTGTGGGAAAGGTCGAGAAAAACACCTAATCAACAAGAACCTGAACACGTATCTTGCATACATCAGGGTCTCCACCGCCAGACAGGGCGAACGCGGCGTATCCCTTCCGGAACAAAAGGCATCTATCGAGCGGTACATCCAGAGGGCTGGCCTCACTATTTCTGACTGGTTCGAGGAACGGGAGACGGCAGCAAAACGTGGCCGCCCGGTGTGGACGCGGATGCTTAAAGAACTCCGTAAAGGGAATGTTCGCGGCGTTGTGATCCACAAGATCGACCGCTCCGCCCGGAATCTCAAGGACTGGGCCGATCTCGGAGAACTCATCGACCAGGGCATCGAAGTCCATTTTGCGAACGAGTCGCTGGACCTCAATTCCCGAGGCGGGAGGCTCTCCGCCGACATTCAAGCGGTCGTCGCCTCCGACTACATCTGCAACCTGAGGGAAGAGGCCAAAAAGGGCATCTACGGACGTCTGAAGCAGGGATTCTATCCCATGCGTGCGCCCATCGGGTATTGCGATAACGGCGGGGCAAAAGCAAAAACGGTCGATCCCGTGAAGGGGCCCTTCGTACGGACCGCTTTCGCCATGTACGCGACGGCACAGTGGTCTCTCCCGACTCTCGTGGACGAACTATATCGCCGGGGCTTCCGCAATCACGCTGGCGGCAAAGTGACGGTGAACAGCCTACACAAAATTCTGCGGAATTCCTTCTATACCGGCGTAATCCGCATTCGCGCATCCGGCCAGACGTACGAAGGCAATCATGAAGCGATTGTGCCGAGAAAGCTCTTCGACAAAGTGCAGGACATCCTTCACGGACGCGTGGGCACGCGAGCTCAAATTCACGACTTCATCTTTCGCCGGCTCGTGAAATGCGTCCACTGCGGACGTTCTCTGATCGGCGAACTGAAGAAAGGGCATGTGTACTCCCGCGGTCATACGAAGACCTGCCCGACCACCAACATCCGCGAGGAAGTGATCGCGGGGGCAATCGAAAACAAACTCTCCGAACTCCGGTTCACCGGAACGCAGAAGGCCTACTTCGCAAGTCGAACCCGCGAACTCAAGGCGACATGGTCCGCCGACCGCGAACGGCAAGCCGAGGCGCTCTCGATCAAAATCGCGCAGCTTACCGAGCGTCTAAATCGCGTAACGGATGCTTGGATTGACGGGGCACTAGATCGCGAAATGTTCGAGAACCGAAAGGCGGCACTCATTACGGAACGTCGCGCTCTCGTCGATCGGCGGGCCGATTTGGAGGCAAATAGGACGTCGGTGCCGGACGAATTGGGAAAGTTTGTCGAACTCGCAGGAAGCGCATATTCCTTGTACAAAGTCGCCTCCGTTGAGAAAAAACGTAGATTGCTCCGAATACTGATGTCGAACTGTACAGCAGATCGAAAAACGGTTGGTTTTACCTACTATATTCCGTTCCAAATGCTCTCAGAGCGCGAGCCGGAAACAGATGGTGGACCTGGGGGGAATCGAACCCCCATCTACCGGATGCAAACCGGTTGCTCTACCACTAAGCTACAGGCCCTCGTC
>JAJZKY010000904.1 GCA_021803885.1 Planctomycetota bacterium | reverse complement strand
TTATCAAGAACTATAGCGCGATGGAAAAAGACCCTAACAACACGCAGATCATAGAAGATAAAAACATAAGCGAGACTGTGATTTCTCTGCAACCGACAAAGAAGGCTAATTACGTGTGCTTCAACAGTGCGCTCAGGTACCTGCCCTGCTTGGCTCATCGGGTTTGAGATCCTTCGCACGTAGCGCCATGGCCTCTAATGCCTACGATTATTTGTTCGACTAAGCCGTCTTGAGTAAACGGGAGCGTAATGAAACGTATTGCGATTGTCCCAAACAGAGCAGGAATAATGAGAGTAA
Source organism: Planctomycetota bacterium (assembly GCA_021803885.1). The sequence continues at coordinate 2,289 of JAJZKY010000904.1, read as the reverse complement.
GTCGGTTCAAGAGGTGGAAGAATATAACGTGTTGTCCTTATAGCGAAGAAAGTAAGGAACGGCTGCCGGGTGATTGATTAAGTATTGTTTGGCGAAGCAAGAGGGCAAGGGAAGTTTGCCCACACGTAGCTTTAACTGCCAAGTTGACGGAATGCGTTCTTATGCTTTCGAAGCGAATTATTAGTCTTCCCATAATAGTTGCCATTCAAGCGCTGGCGTAGCGCGTGGTTGGGGACTGAAAGAAGCCGCGCACAATGTCCGGCAGCTTCTGCAACTGCTGCATATGCGAGATGATGCTGCGCCGCAGTTGCGCCAGTGACGTGATGAGCATGCGCCGTGTACGATGCGATTTGAGATCAGCCCAGGCATACTCGTCCGGGTTCAGCTCCGGCGGGCACGGCGGCAGCAGGAACAAGGTCAGTCGCCGGGCGTTCGCTGACATGAACCGCGCCACCGATTTGGCGCGGTGCGTCGGATGGCCATCGACGATGACGAAGACCTGCGCCGTGGCGTCGACCAATAGCCGCTTGAGGAATTTAGCGAAGACAGCCGTGGTGATCCGTCCCTTCGTCAGCATGAAACGCAACTCGCCTCTCGCGCTGACCGCGGACATCAGGTTGGCGCCGAACCGCTTACCGGTGCTTGAGACAATCGGCGTCCCGCCGCGCTGCCCCCAAGTCTGCAGCTATAATAGTCAGAGCTTACCCCGGCCTCGTCGGTAAAGAATATCGGTGCGCGTTAGCGCTTGGCTCGCCACTGCATCGCCGGATAGCCCCTTTCCAGCCATTGCTTCACCGCCGCCGGATCTTGTTGATAGGCGTGCCATAGTGGCCGCTACGCGCTCAATCCAAGCTGGTCCAGCAGCCGGCATGACGAGCTACGGCTCAGACGGATCTTGAAACGCTCGGCGATCAGCGCCTTCACCATGGCCGCGGTCCACAGCGCGAACGGAAACTTGAAGGGCAACGGCGACTTGTCAGCGACGATCCGGTAAATCCATTGCGACGCTGCGCCATCCAGTTTTGGCGGGCGTCCACCTCACTGGCGCGCTTGCAACGCATGCCATCCGCCGCGGCGGTACTCCGCCGGCCAGCGGAACAAGGTGCGGAGATTGACTCCAAGCGCCGCTGCGACTGCGGGCGGGCTCTCGCCGGATTGCACCGGCGCTACACCGCGCCCGCGCAATTCGCTCAATGTGACGTGGTCCAAGGCACGGGGTCGGTGTTCACAGCTAAGCATGTTAGCGAATCCCGAGTCGCATGGTGACTATGATGGGACGGTGAATACCTTTTGAAAGTCAAGACGTTCTCCAAAATTACGCGCGTCAGTCGTTCTAGGGGCCTGCCGACTTCTGCAATGCCGGAAACGCCAGAAGAAGTTCCGAGGAGACTGCGCGTGAAGACGCTTCCATTTGAGAAATTACCACCTGGCGAAGCGCAGAGGCTGCAAAACGAAGTTCGGCAGCGCGGCATTCGCGCTAGCCCAAATGGCCAAAAGCACCACGCATCTGCAATACCCCTCTCGGATATGCATATCGAACTCCAAGGGTGCTCTTGGGCATACCCGGCCGTTCTCGATACGCGCAAGTCGCGGCTCTGATCAATAAGGAACGCAGCAGATTCGCATCCTCGGTGGGTGGCGGAGATAACACGTCTGTCTTCTGTCTTCCACTGTTTCGTCGACAACGGGATTCCCGCCGTTGACGCCGATATTGGACGACACTCAGATCGCCGACCCCGCTACCGGATCCTTGCATATTGTCGCCAGTCGGGCCGTCGGCGCTCCTTATCTCACGCCATAAATCCAGGGCTGCAGCTCAGCACCCTTGCACCCGACAGGCAGAGTGAATGGCACCCGCACATCAAAGTCATAGGCAGTGGATTCAAGTGAGATAGGCCGGTGAAAGACCCGTCCGGCCTGTCCACTTTTGAAAGAAACACCTTGGGCCGGCCTACTTACTCTCCTCGTTCTGCTGCTCGGGTTCCGCGGTCCCGTTTTGCTTCTGCTGCTCGGGCTGTGCAGCTCCGTTTTCCTCTTGTTGTGTAGGTTCCGCGGTACTATGGTCGCTACTCTCCGAGCTTGGCTCTGCGCTGGTTCCATTTTCCTGTTTTTCCTGTGCAACCGTCATGCGCGGGACGACATTGTTCTGCACGTGCGTACCGAAGGCGGTGCTAGAGGCAACAGGACTTTTCAGAGGGCTTGGCGTAGAAGCAATGGCTGGGACAGCAAAGCCAATTGCGGCTGCCGCCAGTGCGGCAACTATCAAGTGCTTCATTTCTCTCTCCTTGA
>JAJZKY010000903.1 GCA_021803885.1 Planctomycetota bacterium | reverse complement strand
ACTTTCATCTACAATGCCATCCGCCGCACCCTCGACTATGGCCAGCTCGAAATGCTCAAAAGCGGCAACCGCCAGCCCGTCCCCGTCACCACCCGCTTCTACAGCCGTTGGCAGAAGAAGTTCGTCTTTGCCGACACCACCGACGACTCCCGCCTCGACTTCCTCGCAACCAAGGCCTACTGGCTCTCCGGCGTCCTCGGCAACAGCGATCCCGTCTGGATCACCGATCCCCGCGACGCCCAGTACCTCAACACCACCGCTGAAGAGCTCAAGCGAATGGCCGCCGAACTCCAGAAGCAGGGCATGATCCAGCTTCACGACGACTACGCCGCCGCCACACCTGCGCTCATGGCCCGCTCCGTCGAGTTCGAGGCAAAACTCATGAAGGCTCTCGACTTCACCAAGCCCAGCTTCAACGAGGAAATGCGCGCCGGCCACACCAATATGTAATCCATCCAGTATCAATATGCACAAAAAGCGCGGCTATTTCCGCGCTTTTTGTATTTCTATGAGTTACGAATTTCGCTTTTACCCGGGATTTCCCGCCTTTTGCCCCTGACTGCCCGTTTGCGGTTGCCCATTTTCCGGCTGCGCCTTCGAATCAGCCTTCTTATGTTGCCCGGCGCTCGTTTTCGCGGCCTTCACGCTCTCTTTCGTCGGGCCACCCGCACTCGGCGTACCGGTACCAGCACCCGTCTTCGGCGTCACTGCGGTTGGCGCTGTGCCGTTCGGCGTCGCCGCGGCCTTCGTCTTGTTCGACGCAGCCACAGCACCGGCACTCGCCGCAGAACCCGCGCCTGTACCTGCTGGCGCTGCTGCCGGCCCACCCGCGTTCCCCGCCTGCGGCGCCGTCGCCGGAATCATCGGCCCGCCCGGGTTAAACGGCAGCGGCGTCCCTACTCGAATCGCACCGGAACCAACTTCCTTCTTCGGTTTCCGCTTCACCACCGGCGTAGCGGCCTTCAGCGCCACAATGTTCACCGCCGTGGGATCATCCCGCAACTTCACATAAAGCTGCCCCGCCGCCGGCTGCGGCACCGCAATCGTTTCTCCTGGAAATCCATCGGGCACCTTCACCGCATCCTGGAAACCCGGATCATTCGCCACTGCATCCACCAGAAACAGGTTCTCGCCCGTCAGCTTGCAGGTCGCACCGGCAGCCTCTGGCCCATCCGGCGACTCTGCCCCATCCGCCCCATCGGTTGTGATTGCCGGACACTTCAGCTTCTTGAGCTTCGGTAGCCGTACCAGCGTCACCAGCGGGTGCCATGCGCCCGCTACGCCCTTATCCACCACCCGAAACTCCAGCGGTCCAAATGCCGATTCGCCAAATGCCCTTGCCGGACGCAGCGTGGCCACCGCCGTGCGCATGTCCTGCAGCGTCAGTCCGTCATTCTGCATGGTAAGCGTCGTCGTAAACACGCTGTCGGCCGTCGCCACCTCCAGCGCCTCGCTGCGGTCGAACTGCTGCGGAATCTCCGCCTTCACTGAGAATCGCAACGTCGCCGTCTGCGGCAGCTCGTTCCCATCCGCCAACTGGATATTGCTATGGTCCCCGCGCGCCAGCTCCACGTTCTTGGCCAGCAGCTTCACCTTCGGCCGCGGAGCCTCAATCGTTGCCCCCACCGTCAGCATTCGCCCGTCTTTCAGGCGCACATGCGCTTCCGCGCTGCCCGCTGCCAGCGTCTTGTATTCTTCCTTATCGGCAGCCTTCATCGTCAGCGCGCCGTCAGAAGCCGTCTTCCCCGCCACAAAGGGAACGCCATCCAGGTCCAGGCTCGCAACTTCGTCCAGCCGGCTGCCCTTCAATACACCCTCGTCATCGCCGGCATGCAGCACAAAGCTCTTCAGCACCGCCGGCTTGGCAAAACTCTCGAGCGTCACCGTCTCCGGCTGCGCCAGCCCATATTGATGCACCAGCAGCGTCAGCGCACCCGGCTTCGCGTCCTTCAGCGGAAGCGTCACTTCCACCTCGCCCGGCTTCAGATGCTTCCACTTCGCCTGCTCTTCCGGCTCGCTGCCGCTCTTCACCGCGACATCCTGCACGCACGCCGCATTCCCCGCGTTCAGATGCACCGTCGTGTCGCTCCCCACCACCAGGCTCTGGGCTTCGCCCGCGGCCAGCAACCACGGCTGCGAATGCGCATTCTCCAGCGTGAAGCTCGGCCCCTCATACGGAGCAAACCCCCAATAACCATGCAGCGTGGCCTGCACTGTATCCCCGAATTGCTTCGCTTCCACCCCCTGCGTGTCGATCACGAACCCGCCCTTTTCCGCGTCAGCCCGCGCCGGCAGGTTTACTTCCTTGCCGCCCTTCGTCTCCAGGCGAAGCTCCATGCTGTGTGCGTACTCGGTGGCATACACCAGCGGAGCGCCGTCCGCCGGCAGCACCAGGCCTGTCTTCTCCGCGCAGTAGGTTTCGCTTCCACTCGCCTCATGCAACAACGGCAGCTGCGGTGCCTGTATCGCCGGCATCGCCGCCACAATCACTGACTTCTGTTTGCCAAACGACGGCGGCGTGTTCAGCATCAGGTGCATCGCCTTGCCCTTCCGCATCGCCAGCGCCGGAATGTACAGGTACTGCGGGCTGTGGAACGACGACATG
>JAJZKY010000902.1 GCA_021803885.1 Planctomycetota bacterium | reverse complement strand
CACCGCCATCCTCGCCAGCCGGCCACCGTTCCGATTTGAAGCCGGCCACCTGCGCGTCGTTCGGTTAGGTCACATGTTAAAGATCGTCTTGTCCTTTCCTGGGGTCAAGCTTGCATGGTGACGGTAGCGGGGTTTTTCTTTTTGCGGAGGCTCTCGCCTGTCAGTTCGATCCGGTAGGCATTATGGACCAGTCGATCGAGAACGGCGTCGGCGATGGTGGGATCGCCGATGATTTCGTACCAGCGATCGACCGGCACCTGGCTGGTGATGATGATGGATCGGCGGTCGTGGCGGTCCTCGACGATTTCGAGCAGGTCACGGCGCTGATCTGCGTTCAATGTCTCCGGTCCCCAATCGTCGAGGATGAGCAGATCGACCCGCGCGATCTGGCGGAGCATTGCGGCGTACCGGCCATCGCCGCGCGCCAGAGCCAATGCGGCGAACAGTCGCGGGACACGGTGATAGGCGGTGGACAAATCCTCACGGCATGCTTTCTGACCGAGGGCGCAGGCGATCCAGCTTTTGCCGACGCCGCAGGGACCGGTGATAAGCAGATTATGCTTGGCGCGGATCCAGTCGCATCCGGCGAGTTTGAGAAACATCGCGCGATCCAGACCACGTGCGGTCCGATAATCGATATCTTCGACGGTGGCCGCCTGGCGCAGCTTGGCCACGCGGGCCAGCCGCTCAAAACGCTTCTGCCGCCGCAGCGTTGTCTCGTGATCGAGCAGCAACGCCAGCCACGCGGCATGATCGAGGCTGGCGGTCTCGGGATGCGCCCCAAGATCCTTGAATCCCTTGGCCATGCCATGCAGGCCAAGGTCGTGCAGTTGATCGAGGGTCGGATGGGTCAGCATGGTTGGTCCTTTCAATGAAAATAGCCGGAACCACGGAGATTGCCGTGGGTAATGACCGCCTGGGGCTCGCCCGCCGCGGCGGTTGAACGATCGAGCTTGTTGGCGACGATCGAGGCGAGACTTTTGTAGGTGAACGCACCGATCGCGACGGCGCGGTCGGCTACGGCCTCAGCGCGGGCGGGTTCGAGGTCCTTGAACAATCGGAGAATGCCGAGACAGGTCCGGAACCCCTGCTCGGGATGCGGCCGGCTGGCGAGGATGGCGGTGATCAGCCCTTCGGTATGCGGGCCGATGGAGGCGCCCCAGCGGCGGAACCGCTCCGGCGTCCATTCGGCGTAGCGCCGGTGGGCACTCGGCATGTGCTCGATATCGGTGCCATGCTTGCGGCCGCCGTAGCGACGCTGGTGAACCGCAATGCGCTTGCCGTGGTGGAATATCTCAATGCCGCGTTCGGTCGCGCGGGTATCGACCTGCTGGCGGATCAGTTCATGCGGCACCGAGTAGAAAAACCCGCAGACCTCGACGTGATAATCCAGCGCGACCCGTGCCAGACCCCATTCGGCGAATTCATAGTCGGATGCCGGCAACGCCGCGAGCGCGGGCCGCTCGATCGTCTCGAAGAGATGCCGGCGGCTGACGCCGATCCGGCGCATGACATAGTCGTTGATCCGATCGACCATGCCGGCGATCGCCTGGTTGGCCTCGGCCAGCGAGAAGAACGTCTGCCGGCGCAGACGCCCCAGGATATAGGTTTGAGCAAAGCGTACCCCGGATTCCACCTTCGCTTTATCGCGGGGCCGGAACGGACGCGCAGGGAGCACACCGACCCCGTAATGTGACGCCATGCGCCCGTAGCTGAGGTTGATCTCGGGATCGTAGAACGATGGCTTGTTGACGCCGGACTTCAGATTATCCGGCACTATCAGCCGCGGAACACCGCCAAATGCGCGGAACATGCGGACATGCGCGCCAATCCAGTCCGGCAGCGTCTGGGTCCAACTCGCCTCCGCATAGGTGAAGCTCGATGCGCCGAGCACGCCGACGAAGATCTCCGCCTGTCGAACTTCGCCACTCGCCCGATCGACAATGCCAATCCGCTTGCCGGAATAATCGACGAAGACCTTGTCGCCAGCACGATGATCCTGGCGCATGACCGGTGACAGGCGGGCCTCGAATTCCCTGAACAGTTCGCAGAACCGCGAATATCCGTAACCGTCCGGGTGCTGGTCACGGTACTCCTCCCAAAGCACCTGCAGATTCACCCCAGGCCGCTTCAGTTCGCAGACCAGTTCGTCCCAGGCCGGCTCGGCACGGCGCCGAACCCCCTGCTTGTAGCCACTGCGGGCAAACAGCCGCTCTTCGATCGCCGCATCCGTCAGCTCGGCCGGCACCGGCCACGCCAACCCCGCCTCCTGTGCCCGCTTCAGGTTATCCTGGATCGTACTGCGCGCCACACCGAGCATCCGCCCGATCTCCCGCGCGCTGATGCCGTCCCCGGCAAGCCGCAACATCTGTCGTATCTGCCGCATCGTCAGCTCTCTCCTGGCCGGCATCCAATCCTCCACGTGGTTGATCACGAGAAGGCAGATGCCCGAGTCGCTGACCCAGCCAAATAACGCTCAAAACCTCAGTCAGGTGGCCGGAATGAAATCGGAATGCCGGCCGGCTTCAAATCGGAACGGTGGCCGGCTTCACCTCGGAATACCTGGCCGGCTTCAATCGGAATCCGCACCCTTACGAAGCGGTCGC
>JAJZKY010000901.1 GCA_021803885.1 Planctomycetota bacterium | reverse complement strand
CTGCCTCCAAATTTCCCGCAACTGCTCCCCTACCCTCACGCGCACCTTCCTCGCTCTCCGCTGCCTCAAAAAAACAAAAAAGGCACGGCCCCAAAAGGGCAGTGCCTGTTTCTTTCCGAGCTTTCAGCTGCTAGCAGTCAGCTCTCAGCTCTCAGCTCTCAGCTCTAAACCTCTGACACATGAACTTCGCAATCACAAGACTGATCCTACCGTAGATTCCAGAAATTATCTGCAGACTTCCGCGAAATTTTGCTGATCGATAACTCGAGGCAGGCAAAATCTCCACAGAATATGAATGAAGAACTGATAGCGTTGAGCGAAGAGCTATGGGCTAGAAGCTAGTGTAGTCCGCCACAAATAGAATCATTTATAAAGCAGGGTCATCTCATACAGTAGAGGTGACCGGTATGCGTGTAGCGGCAGAGATCAATTTGAGTTCCGCGGCGCGGACGGAGTTGGAGAGACTGGTACGGCGGCGCACTACGCCGGTTCGCGTGGCCGAACGCTGCCGCATTGTGCTGCTGGCCGCAGAAGGGCATCAGAACAAGCAGATCGCCAAGCGCATGCATGTGGCTCCGCGTATGGCGGCTCTGTGGCGCGGCCGGTTCCTGGAATTGGGTGTGGAGGGGCTGCTGAAGGATGCGCCGCGCTCCGGCCGCAAGCCGACCATCAACGCCGGCAAGGTCGCTGAAGTGGTGGCCAAGACCACACAAAGCAAGCCTCAGGCCGGCACGCACTGGTCGCGCAGTACGATGGCCCGTGAGGCGGGCATTTCCGATTCCAGCGTGGGCCGGATCTGGCGGACTCATGGGCTGAAACCCCATCGCGTGGAGAGCTTCAAGGTCAGCAATGACCCGAACTTCGCCGAGAAACTGGAGGACATCGTCGGGCTCTATCTGAACCCTCCCGAACACGCGCTGGTCTTGTCGGTCGATGAAAAGAGTCAAATACAAGCCTTGGACCGTACCCAACCCGGTCTGCCCATGAAGAAAGGCCGCGGCCAGACCATGACCCACGACTATAAACGCAACGGCACTACGACACTGTTTGCGGCACTCAACACCGCTACCGGCGAGGTCTACGGTCTGTGTCAACAGCGGCATCGTCATCACGAGTGGCTGAAGTTTCTGCGCCTGATCGATGAGACGGTCGATGCAGACATGCAAGTCCACATCATCTGCGACAACTACGCCACCCATAAACATCCGCGCGTCCAGCGCTGGCTTGCGAGACACAAGCGCTTCCATGTCCACTTCACGCCGACCTCGGCCTCATGGTTGAATATGATCGAGCGCTTCTTCCGCGACCTGACCGAAAATCGCATCCGGCGCGGCGTTTTCCACGACCTCGAACAGCTCATCATGGCCGTCGGTCACTACATCGACCATCACAACGAAAATCCCAAGCCCTTCATCTGGACTGCCAAGGCCAGCGACATCCTGGAAAAGGTCACCCGCGCCCGCGCCGCTCTGCATAAAAGATGAAATTAACGGCGGACTACACTAGCAAATCTCGATTTTACGCATCCTTATTGCAACTCTGCAAAAGACGCAATTAAGGCGAGACGCCCCATTCTCGAAGCGAGATGGCAAAAGGCTAAAGATGCTATTCTCGTTCCCTGATCACGCACCCTACCGAACACGGTTATCTCGATCAGTACCGCTAAGTCGGCTAGGCTATAGGTTTTTCGGGTGAAGGCCAGCGACACGACCGTTTGGACCGTCACTCATGAGAACGGAACCGCATTCAACGTTGGCACCTTTCCAAGGCTAGCTGAATCTTCCGTCGGCCGGCTGGGTTGCTAGTCACGATCTCGATTCGGTCCGGGAGAAACCGAGGATTCTCCTCCAGCCAGCAAGCCACATCGTAGCCCGTTAACTCCCGCCCCTCAACCCCTGAGAAGTCGCCGAGATCATGATCGAGATATAGGAGATCCCAGTGCTGTTCGCGCAGCGCCTCAATGCCGGCCTTATATGTGCGAGCTACACGGTCCGCCGGAAGGTTGCGCTTGTCATCGATGAGCAATGTAGCCACTGAATTCTCTGCCTTGCTGTGAATCGAAGGTAAATCCCATCAAGCACCGATCCTACCCGATTTCCATTTGCAACGTCACGAATACACAATCTCTATTGGGAAGTCCGGCTTGTCATCAGAAATCCCGCGGAGTCACGGCTCCAGACCATCAAGCAGAGTGGGCGGAGGATCCGTGAGCGGCTCCAGCAAGTGCGGGCCGTTGCCCTGGAGCTTGGCCACGCGCCAGGCCTTCATGTCCTTAGCTGGCCAGGTGCGGACAAGATCGATGGGCAGATGCGAGGACTCGGCCGGCGCCAGCCAGCGCGAGTAGTCCTTTGGCTCGATGATGAGCGGACATCGGTTGTGAAACGGTTCGAGCAGTTCGTTGGGATCTGTGGTGATGATGCTGAAGCTCTCAAGAACCAGCTCGTTGTTGTTCGCGTCGCGCCCTTTCCATCGGTCCCAGATGCCACCAAAGGCAAAGAGCCTGTCGTCGGGGAGCGACACGGCCCAGGGCTTGCTTATCCTTTTTCTCTCTTCGTCTTTGGTCAACGGCTCCCATTCGTAGAAGAAGTTGGCCGGGATCAGGCAGCGG
>JAJZKY010000900.1 GCA_021803885.1 Planctomycetota bacterium | reverse complement strand
TGGAGTGGCGCGAGGAGCGGGTTGCGAACTCATGGAACATCAGATCGCAGTGCAGGGCAGCGCCGCGGTGGTTCATCCGTCATTCATCACTCTGCTCCGCGTTCTTCAGGCTCTTCTCTTCGATGGCCATATCGGTGAATTCGTGCGAGTCGAAGACCTCGCCGCATTCCAGACATTCGACAAATTCAGCGTCTTCTTCGCGCGTGATGACGCGCACACGTGGGTGTTTGCAGGATTCCATGGCTAACGGTTTAGATGCGGGAGTCTCCCGATTGCGCCAGTGTCCCGTAAGTACAGGTAGTTTGTCAAAACAAATCTTGTCTTTAAGAGTGTTCCGCGATATCGGCGACGGATAAAGCAGAGATGCCGAGTGCGCCAGATGCGCCGCGTGCTGTGCGGCACATCTGGGGAACGGATGTATTCTGTTGCAAGGAAATGAGACCAACATCTCAAATTCGAGATGTTAATGGGATAAGATCGAAGGCTTCCGCGATCCATTAGCTTTGGGTAAGAAGGCCAGAGCTTTTGGATCAAGAGAAGCCTTCTATGAAGATTGCAGGTTGTGATTTTCATCCGAGTTGGCACCCAACGGGTTTTATTGTGGCCGCGTTGTGACGCCATCCTTGGCGACGATGCGCACGGTGACGATTTCGTGCGGATGAACGACGAACTGGAACGCGTGGGTGCCACTCAACGATAGCGGCGTCTGGTTGCGTTCGACGGCATCGGTCTGGAATGCCTTTTGCAGATCGAACAGCGGCGTTTCGACGGTGACGGTGCGCGCGGCGCCGCCTAGATCGATGAAGCGCAGGATGGTGCCGTTGCCGTCTTCCGCCGGTTTCCAGGCGCCCAGCACCAAGGCTGGATCGTCGACTTTGAGGAAGCTCTCATGGTTGCCGTTCAACGGGCCGGGCGTGTCGAGCGCCTTGTCCTGGGATGTGATTTCATCTTCTTCGAGCGGCGTCATTTCCTCCCAACCCATGCGGCTTAACTGGGCTGCATCGGTCGTAGGCGCGCTGGTGATCACGTAGCGGAAACGGAAATGACCTCCCTGCCCGGCACGGTAGTTGGTGAACCAGTAATTGTTCATGACGTAGGAGAAAATCGTTCCCGGCCGCTGGCCGAATTGGGTCGGCCATGCGCCACGATTGATGTCGCCCAGCGTGACCAGTGAGGCATCAATCGGCATGATGGTTGTCGACACGCCATTCTGTTGCGCCGATACCCAGTGCTGCACCGAAAACCATTCATGGCCGGCTCCCGGATACATGTCTTTGGACGGATCGACCACGCCGTTCTGAATCTCATACTGGAACTGCGGCGTATCCATCGAGAGCGGGAACGCAAAATACACACCCTCCTTGGTGTCCACGTTCTTTTTTCGCACATCTTCGGTAATCTCGATTTTCTTCTCGCGATCGAAGAGCTGAATTTCCGTCGCGATCTGACGGGTATTCGTATCCGTGCTTTCCATGCGCGCCACCAAACCATAGGGCGTGCGCGTTACGGAAACAAGATGACCATTGTTTGCAGGATGGATTTGCAGGTCGGGTTGCGGCGATAGCACGCGATAGTCAAGCAGTCTATTAGGAGCCTTGTCGCCGCCTGTCACATAAAGATATTGGCCAAAGCGATAGGGACTTTTCTGGTCCACTAGTTCACGCTGCAACTGCTTGTCGTAAATGCCGCGCACCGCGCCGGTAACGGGGTCGAGCTCTATCCGATAGTACGGACTTTCGAGCGTCGTGGTTTGAGCAATTGCAGCGGGAACTATGGACTTCTTAGCATGACGCAACTGGAAGACCTTGTACCCAACAGCAGGTATGTCCTGCGCTACAAACCGCACATGCTGGAAATGGTTGCCACCTCTCAGCACTTCCACAGGAACAACCCGATCCGTGGATGGATCGACGATCTCCCGATCGTTGGCAAGGTCGAGCGAAACCAGTCCGGTTCGGGCCCAATTCAAGGTATTGAAGACGATCAGGCTGCCACGGCCGGCGGAGATCGAATTGGCGATGCTGGCCATGCTGTTACCCATCACAAAGCGGCCGAGTTCCTGCGCCTTCATCGCGTACAGGTTCTTTACCTCCAACTGCCGGACGGCTTCCCTGCTGGTGGGATCGGATATGCTGTTGTGCGACGTCCAGGTGTGCTCATCCATCAGCACCATGTCGGTCCACATCCGGTCCAGGTCCTTCTTGTCCGCTGCAAGATGCGGATTGACCAGGGATGTCAGCGTGGCCAGCTTTTCAGCCGATGGTCCACGGCTTTCATTCTGGCGCTCCATGGCCGCGTAATAGGCGTCCGAAGCAATGCCGTCTTCCCAATAAGGGCCGCCATCTCCGCTCACGGTCGGAATGTCCTGGCCAAACTGCTGTGCGATGTTTTTGAGTGCATCGTGGAAACCCGAGTACTGCAACTTTGGATAGGCGTACTCGCTGTTCCACTGTTGCGCCAGTTCCGCCTGCTGCGGAAATAAGTCGGTGTTTTCTGGCTGCGTGCCAAACAGGATGGTCGCATTGGCGCGGTAACTGGGATGCTCGTACATCTGCAGGAACAAAGGAAGGGTGTCATGAACCGCGGAGAGTAAGGGGGGTAGTCCGAAC
>JAJZKY010000899.1 GCA_021803885.1 Planctomycetota bacterium | reverse complement strand
CCACCGGGCCGATCGGACGGAGCAGACTGCGAATGTCCGGTTTGGGAGTGGGCTTACGCATCGGATCGGCGGTATCAATTCGTGCCTGCACCCACGAGCCTTCTTCCAGCAGATGCGCAAAGATCAAGAGTTGGTTGCTGGTACGACTCAGTTCTCCATGCAGGCGGCCGCTGGAAAGCGCCGTTTCAGCATGGGCACGCTCGACAATTGCGGCCGCCTGCCGCGATAGATTCACCGCCGCACTGCGCAGCAGTTCTGCCCGGCGGATAGCCGGCAGGCGACTGAATACCGGAAAAACCTCCGCGGCTTTGTTGGCGGCGCGATCGACGTCCTCCGGCTCTGCACAATGATATTGCGGCGGGAGCGGCGCCCCGGAGGCGGCCGCAATAGCGGTGAATGTCCGCTTGCCCCCAGAGGATGGCAGACTGGCAATCAGCGAAACTCCATTGAGGTCCATGAACGCATTCCCTATCATCGATGCAAACCATGCCTGGGGCCATTATCGCCATTCGCCAAAATTTGTCGTCATCCCCGGCATACTGTTAGGCGTAGCGGAAATGTCGAGGTGCATCGAAGTGGGAGCCGGGGGAGAGTACGGCCTGTTTGCACTCGGCCTCGCCGCCCCACTGATGATGATGGCAAAGCGGCGCCCGGCGATGGGATAATGCGGCGCAGGTGAGTACTTTCGGGTTTTACCTGCCGGCGGATTCCGCCTGGGCACGGACGGTGAGTTGTTTGATTTGGCGGGCCAGAATATCAGAGTCCTGAGCCGACGCAAAGTAATGACCCTGCATGAAATCGCAATCGGTAGCAAGTATGGCTTTAACCTGCGATTCGGTTTCAACCCCTTCCGCGATCACCTGAAGTTCCAACCGATGTGCGAGGGCGACAAAGGCGGAGAAAAGTTCCAGTTCCCGCGCCGAGCGGGTTATCTGACTGACGGCGGTCCGGTCTACCTTCACCCGGGTCAATGGAAGGCGATTGAGCGTGGGAAGACTTGGGTAGCCGCCACTCGTATCATCCATCACGATCCCCACACCCATTTTCCTCAGCTTGATGAGCGTCTCGATCGCTGCGGGTGCAGCGAGAAGATTATCGGTGATTTCCAGCTCGACCTCGTTTCCCTTGAGGCCAAAGCTCTTCAGACATTCATCGAGGATGGCGGGGACATCGGCATTGAGGCATTCGCAGGCCGAAATATTAATCGCCACACGCGGCGACCATCCGATCTTCCGCCAACCGGGCAATTCTCTGAGGGCGTGCTCGATAATGGTGGGGGTAAAACTGGAGAGGACGCCGGCTCTCTGAGCCATCGGCAGCCATTCCATCGGAGAAATGACACCGAATTGCGGATGGCGCCAGCGTATGAGTGCCTCGACTGCTACAGGATAGCGGGACTTGGCGGCGAAGATCGGTTGGAAAACGCACATGAGTTGATCCTCGCGCACGGCAACGAGCAGGTCCTTGGCGAGACGCTGTTGCCGTACCACCTGGGCAGTGACGCCGGCGGTATGGTACGCGTAACCACCCCCCTGCTGTTTGGCCTTGTACATGGCCTGATCGGCCGCATCGATCAGCTCGGCGGCCGATTGCCCATTAGCGGGAAAGATGGCGATGCCGATACTCAAGCCCACACTCACCGGTATACCACCAATCGGCAGCGGATCATGCAGCGATGCGATAAGTCGGCGGGCGAGTTCGGCGGCGGCAGCATCATCCGGAAGGTCGGGCATGAAGATGGCGAGTTCATCGCCACCCACGCGGGCCGGCAGATCGCCGGAACGAATCACGGCGGAAAAGCGGCGGGTAACCTGACGCAGCACCTCATCTCCCACCGCGTGACCGAAGCGATCATTAATAATCTTGAATCGATCCAGATCCAGAAACAGTACGGCGGCGTGGCGAGCAGCCCGGGATGCCTGGGCAAGCCCGCGATCCATGGCATCAATAAAAATCGCCCGATTGGCCCAACCGGTAAGGGCGTCACGCTGCAATTCATCTGCAAGAGTTTTGACGGCACGGCGCTGGGTCGCCGCCTGAAACAGGATGCGGAGGAAAAAGATCGCCAACGTCAGCACCAGGGTTACGGCGAAAGCCGCTCCCCACTTTCGGGCTCGCTGCAGTGCCTGCCCAGCCCGTGGGCGGCTCTGCGCCATGGCACGGCGCAATTGAACATCAATAAGATTAATTTCGCGGAGCAATTTGGTCTGATCGCGGGCGATATTTAATACCGCGGACGGACTATCCGCGGGACGGGCAATGGCATCCAGCAATTCGTCGGCGCGCCGGGTGTGAAAGCGGATGGACGCCGCAACATGATGGCGGGGAAGGGAATCCAGATCATGACGAATGGCGGTAACGGCTTCCACGCGTGCACGACTGTGAGGGGAGAATTCGATGAACTGCTTCCGCGTCAAAAGCAAAGTGGCATGTTGCAGGTGAGAGACCGCCTGCATCTGCCGACTGACAATGCCCTGCAATAAAAAGGTTATGCGAAGTTCTCGTGCCGTCTGCAGTGCGGTCACTGACAGCGCAGAAAAGAGTAAAATCAGCAGCATTAATCCCCAGCGGGCGCCATTGCGCCTTCCCGACGCCGTGATTTTTCGTCTCGCC
>JAJZKY010000054.1 GCA_021803885.1 Planctomycetota bacterium | reverse complement strand
TGGGAAGCCCCAGGCACGAAAAATTGCAACCGGCCAGATCGCCGGTCTTTGCATGAGGAGTCAATCGATGGTCAATGCCTGTGCGAATCCATCCTGCCGCAAGTCCTTGCGGTATTTGCGGGATGGCATTGTATATCTCTTTGCAACTGGCAAATCTGCCACCCCCGCCGCAGCCCCGAGCCGGGAGCATTTCTGGCTTTGCGGGGATTGCGCGGAGCATTGGATGCTGAAAGTGGATTCCAAGCATCAGGTGCAGATGATGCCCAAGCAGAAGCGGAAGCAGTCGCTGCCCGCCACACCAGAAAGTCACCCCCATCCCCTTGCGTCCTGGAGCAAGTCCGCATAGCAGCTCCGCGCGTGTAGGGAAGGCAAATACGCCCAGCCATGAACCCGGTGGACGAGTGGAGCGCGCTGTTGCGCGATTCCGTCGGCATCGGGCCTGCAAATTGCACCGTAGTGTTTCGGGGCTTGCGGGCCTTCCCCCTCCCCCTCCCATTGATAGAGAGCACGACCGTGGGCAGGCGCAGTCGCGCTGTCGCCCTCGGTTGTCCAAGCCCAATCTTAAAACTTGTAGCTCATGCCAAAGCGCAGAATGGGGAAGAAGCGCGCATAGTGCAGATCATTATTGACGAGGGTTTGTTCCGCCGCCAGGTCGGCTTGGAAGCGTGGAAAGGAGTTGACGGGCATGCAATTGATTCCGCCAAGCGCGGTGCAGGCCGAGCCGAAGAATTGCAGCAACGCCGTTCCATCGCCAAAGTACGCAGCGCCCACCTCCATTGGAAAACTAAAACGCATCTTCTTCCAGCGTGGCAACAGGTTGCCGTAGCCGACGGTGAGCTGTGGCGCGGAAACAGGAAAGCTGATTTTGGCAGTGCCGGTGAGGGGATTCGCAGGATCGCTGAAGTACGTTACGTTGTTGAGAGAGAAGCTTGTGTTGGTCGGGATGGTTAAGTTGGCCGCAATGTGATTGCCGTTATAAAACAAAAGGCCGGGGCTGATATGGAATTTTCTTCCATGCGGGAACCAGTCCAAACTCAGTTGTGCGGAACGCATCGTCAAGTCCGCGCCATAGGTGATGCCATTTTGCGTTAGGTTGGTGCTGTAGCTGAATAGGTTGAAGCCCGCCCGCAAATTGAATCGAGTGCTGAGCGGAACTGCCGCCTCCACGCCGGGGCCGAGCGTGCTGACGTAGACGCCCATGGCAAAGCTGGAAAAGGCGGACATGGGCGGCGGAGGAAGTTTGGCGCGCAAGGCGCATTCTTCGCCGATGTCATAGGGCAGCCCGGAAATGTTTTCCTCCAGTGGGTCGGCAGGGCTGCCTTCTGCGGCGGCTGGATGCGCAGCGGAGGCGAAGACGGAGGGATCATTGGGGGTGGGGGATTCTGCCTTGGCAATGGTGACGGGCGCAACGCGCTTGCCATCGGGAGGATCGGGATCCAATTGCGCAACACAGCGGTTTGCGGTGGCTACGAGCGCCAGCAGTGCGATGCAGACCATATCGATTTTGATTGAGCGCAGCATGAAATTCTCCAGACAGTGCGCTTATCGGCGCTGCGTTTTTGCAAAACAGAGAAGGCAGGGCTGTGCAAGCAAAAAGAACAACGGGCGCGCCCGATTCGGAACCGATCACGGTACGAACGTGTCTCAGGGGACTCGTGGAGATTTCTAAATTGGGACAACGACGACGCTACGGAGTGATGGACAGCGTGTGCGGTTGCGCGTCGGCATCCGTCCAGGTCAGCGTGACGGGGCCGTGGAGTAGCGCACGCAGCGTGGGCGATTGTAGTGCGGCACAAAGCGCTGCGAGTTGAGTTCGGGGCAGGGAACAGACGCGCTCGGGTGCGGACTGTCGCAGAAAATATGCGGGCGCGTGTTGCAGCCAATGGCGTGGGAGTGCCTGCTCCGGGGGCAGCAGGGAAAGCACCTGCGCGTCAATCCGAGCCAGATCGCTGCGTGAGGCGGCGACCGAGTGCAGCAGTATTTCCTCAGCAGAAAGCGCGGGGTACTCTGCGGGCGCGAGTCGTTGCGCTCCGCGATTTTCAAACAGTGCAAGCGCAGGCTGCACGTTGGTGGGAATAGCGGGATCGACGGGACCGAAAAGAAATTGCGGTTGTACGCCGCGTGCGGCCAATTGTGCAAGCGCATCGGCAGGATTGGCGAGCAGGCCGACCGCGATGGGCTGGGATTTTCGAACTGCGATTTTCAGCATGCGCAGCGCTTCGTCGACGGAGTTGACGAGGAAATCGCAGGCGCGATTTTTTTGCGCAGATTTTTGCAAATGGGCGTCGTCCTCAATACCGAGAAACGATGCCCCAAAGAGCACGGAAGCGATGGCGGCCTCGGCTCCATGGGCATTCATGCCACAACAGAGTGCCAGCGGCGCACTGCGCGGCTCGGACTGCGCTGCGGCATCGGAGCGTGTTGCGGCCCGGCGATGCAGTGCTCGATAGTTGGCGTAGACGGCGGCCGGGCGTGGCGCGCCGGTTGGATTGCAGGTGGAAGAGTGTGCCGATGGCAGCCAAGTATTCATGCAGCGCCTATGCGTGCGGCTACCACTCCGAGTAGGGCGTGCCGTCGCTGCCGGTTTGGTCGGAGCCGCTATGGACATCGACGATGCCGGGCTGGCTTTCATCGATGCTGGTCAGGTCGTCGGAGTTGACGGTGACCCAAGTGCTGTTGCTGCGCGTGATGGGGTCAACCGGAATGCTGCGCAGGTAGCCGGCCTGCACCACATCGTCCAGCGATTGGGGCGCGGTTTGCTTGTCTTCCGTGTACTGTTCGATGGCGTCGCGCATGGTGTGCAAGTCTTCGCGCAGTGCGGCCTCGCGCGCGGATTTAATGGCAGCGATGTAGCTGGGCACGGCGACGGCGAGCAGGATGGCGATGATGAGCATGACCACCATCAACTCCACGAGTGTGAAGCCGGAGGCAGCGTGGGACCGCAGGGTGCGGCGAATTGTGCGTGCGATCTGCATGTCTACCAATCGGCGTACTTGGTTCCGTCCAAAGCGGTGCCTGTGGATTCGGAATGTACGTCAAAAACATTTTGGCCGCCCCAGGTGTCGGCATCCGTATCATCCTGCATGGAGCGCAAAGCCCACTCATTCTTGCCCGTCATGGGATCAACAGGAATCGCGCGCAAAAACTTTACTTTCTTCCCTTGAATATCGACGCCTTTGACGAGCGTGTCGAGATCCGGCGGGTATCCATAGCTGTCGATCTTGGTCATGATGGCACCGCGGTCGGCTGCGTCCTTATAGTGATCGATGGCAGCCCGCATCTCCCAAAGATCATGGCGCAACTCGTGTTCTTTTTCGCGTTGCACCTGAAAGCGCGTGATGGGATAGGCGACCAAGGCAAGGATGGAGAGTATCGCCGCGGTGACGATCAATTCCACTAAGGTGAGGCCGTGCTCCTTGCGGTGATGGTCTTGTTTCTGCATAAAACTCCGACCGGACATGCCAGCCGTTGGAAGCATTTTAAGCCGGAATTCAGTTCTGCATCCAGCGGTTAGCGAATCTGTACCGTTGCCGAGGACCCAACCACGGGCAAAATGTGATGGTCGCTGTTGCGTGCCGCAGCTTTGACGACTGCGACGGTTGTATCCCCGGCGGCCTTGGCTTGAAATGTGAGCGTGCAGATGGATCCACTGCCGTTGACGCCTTTGACGCCCGGCGGACGCGAAGCGCTGATGGTGACATCGCCATTGCCGTCATCCCGATGCACGAGCGCTACGGTTTGTCCATCCTTGCCCAATAGAGAACCCGTATCTACGTTGACGAGCGTGAGCAGTTTGGGATCATAGTGGACATCCATGGGGACTTCGTACAGATCCTGTGCGCTACCCACGGTAACGGACAGCGGGAAGGTGCTGCCCACTTTTTGCGTGCTGCTGGCTGGCGCGACCGCAAGCTGCAGCAGGCCAGGCATGGCTGCGGGCTGGGCCGCTGCGGGCTGCGTTTGTGGCGGTGTCGATGGCGTCGTGCCGGCAGGGACGGGTGTGCCAACGCTTTGCGCGTTCTGCGCGAACTGTGCTGCGGCCTGCTGAATGGCTTGCGCCGCAGCGACGGGAGCCGCAGTGCTGGCTGCCGCAGTCTGCTGCTGGGCCTGCTGTTGCTGGATCTCCGTAAGCGCGGTGGGAACATCCACGCGGCGCAACTCCACGTTGCTGCCTGTGCCTGTATCGATGGTTTGCAGATTCTGCTCGGTCAGGTGCGGGCCGCGCACGATGTGCGGGACGAGCAGGAAGACGATCTCGTCATTGACGGTCTCTTTTTGCTGGGAGCTGAAGAGATATTTGATCAGCGGAATTTCGCCGAGGCCGGGCGTGCCGCCGATGGTGATGGTCTCGGAGTGTTCGAGAATGCCGCCGAGCAGGCTGGGCTGGCCTTCCGTCATTCGAATGGTTTGTTCAATGGTACGCTGGCCGATGATCGGTTCCTCAATGCCGCCAAGGTTGACGTTGCCGGTCTCCGAGGAGATTTCAATCTTCATCTTCAGCGTAATGTCGTGGTCATAATGGATTGTGGGCTGCATTTCCATGTTGACGCCGACGTCGATGTACTGAAACTGCGTGCTGACCAGAGGGCTGATGCCTGCCGCACCAATGCCGCCCACACCCCCGATGCCGGAGGAGAACGATCCGGTGGCAACGGGGATTCTGGAGCCAATTTTCAAGTCCGCTTTTTGCCCATCGACAGCACGCACCTCAGGATTTTGCAGAATGCGCGTGGAGGTGTCCGTGAGCAACAGGTTGGCCGTAGCCTGGCCCAGCGAGATGGCAAAGTTGGTGGCGTTCATGTTGGAAAAATCATTGAGCGTCAGGCTCTGGCCCGTTGTTCCCGTGGTGCCCGTAACCGGATTGACAGCGGTGGAGTTGTTGTTCGTGGTCGCATTCAGCACGGCAGAGGATGGCTGCAAGGTGACGCCAATGGAGCCGGGAAGCTGAATGCCGATATTGCGCAGCAGGTCACGGCTGACTTCCATGACGGCCACATCAATGAGCACCTCGGGCTTGGCCTTGTCGAGGTCTTCAATAATGTTCTGCGCTAGTAGAAGTTGGTCTGGAGTGCCGCGCATGACGATCGCATCTTGACTGGGAACCGCCTGCATCTTTACGGTTGTGTCCATCAAATTGCGCACTGCATTCAAAATTTCGTTCAGGTCATTGGCCGCGGCGATATTGCTGAGGTAGAACGTCTGCACCGCCTGCTGCTCCATTTCTGTGCGCTTCTGGCGTGTATCTTGCGCAACAAAAATGGTGTCGCTGGTGACGGGCCGCCAAAAGGTCTGAGAGATGAAGCTGATGCTGCGGAGCGCGTCATACAGCGTAACCCGATTTAAGTCGATGGGGACGCGTTTGGATGTGTAATCGGGATCGAAGAGGATGTTGATGCCAGCCAGCTTGCCGATGGTCTGGTAGATGGTCTTGGTGTCGGCGACCATGTGCAGCGTGATGGGATCGTTAGACAAGGGCTTCAAATTGACTGGAGATCCCAGGCTTACGTCTGCTGCGTGTTCTTCCTGCTGCAGTAATTCGGTGTTGCCACTGCCCTGGGGTGCGGTTCCGTTCAAGATGGCGCGGGTTTTTTGAATCTCCTGCTGCGCCGCCTCATCGCCGGGATCGACATCCAACGCACGCAAAAAATCGGTCAGCGCTGAGTTGGCTTGGCCTTGATCGAGCAGCTTGCGGCCTTGTTCGACATACGTGCCCGCAGCCGACGTCCGCAGGCGCGCAGCGGCTTCTTTGTAGCGCATTTCCGTGGGCTTGAGTTTATAGGCGTGCTCGTAGGCCTCGTAGGCGGCGATGTAGTCGTCTTTGGCCTCGGCGAGGCGGCCTTGTTTGAAGTAATGGCGCGCGGACGCGGCGTAGAGCGGCTGCACCAGCAAGAGCGCAGCGCAGAAAAGAAGAACCAAGCGGCAGCGTCGGGCTAGGAAGCTGGGCTGCTGCAAAGAACGGAAGCGGTACTGCACCGGTTCACCTCGGATGGCGGTCTCGGGTTGATCCTGCGCGCGCAGGATGGCCGCGTTGTGAATGCGCCTATGAAAGCGAAAATGGCATCCAGCGGAGGCAGCCGCGATGGGCCGTCGCTCCCAAGCGCAATTTCTGGTTGAGTATAGCACTCGCGGGCCTGGTTTCCCCGGTTTCCTGCTGGATGACTCAGCGAGGGCAACCCTGCGTGCTAGCATACATTTTCAGGTCTTTGAGCATGGCGCGCACTGCAGTCCCCACCACTTCCGCCCCGACAAAGAAGCCGAAGCCCCGCGATCCGGTTGCCTCCGGCGAGCGCGATGCTGCGGTGAACCGGTCGGCCTCGCACAATTACTTTTTTCTGGACAAGATGGAGGCGGGGTTGGTGCTGCGCGGCACCGAAGTGAAGTCCATTCGCGAGGGCAAGGCCAATTTGAAGGATGCCTATGGCATCGTGAAAGCGGGCGAAGCGTATCTGCTGAATGCGCATATTGGCGCCTACTCCCACAGCGGATATGCCAGTCATGAGGCCACACGCACGCGCAAGCTGCTTCTGCACAGCGAGGAGCTGCGCAAGCTCTTCGGCAAGATCCAGGTGAAGGGACTGACGCTGATTCCGACACGGCTGTACTTTCGCAACGGGCGCGTGAAGTGCGAACTGGCCGTGGCCAAAGGCAAGCAGACCTGGGACAAGCGCGAGACCGAGCGCAAGCGCGAGGCCGACCGTGAGGCGCAAGCTGCGGTCGCGGCTAGCAAACGGCGCAGCTAGAGCGAACCCGCTTCATCCGAACACAAAAATTGCATGCAACCCAAAGGGAAGGAAACAGATTCCAGATGCGTACCAAGTTGAACTTTACTGCTGCCGGATCCGTGGCTGCCGATTGGATGGTGGTGTTGGCCGTCAATGCTGCGCAGTCCAAGGAAAAAGATGCTCCCGCAAAGCCGGTGTTGTTGACTCGCGACGAAGCCGTGCTGCGCGCGGCCAAGAATGTATTGAGCACGGGGGAGTTCAAGGCCGAGCTGTTTGAATCGCTGCTGGTGCATGCGCCGCAAGGCTTGCAGGCCTACCGGCTGCTGATTTTGGGCCTGGGCAAGATGGACAAGGTTAGCGTGGCCAACGTGCGCAAGGCTGCCGGGGCAGCGGTGCGCATGGCCAAGCCGCGCAGTCTGCGCGAGGTGACGCTCCTGCTGCCCGATGCGAAGCCGGGGACGCTTCCACAAGGCGGGTTGCCGCTGGCCGCCTGCGTGCGCGCGGCGGTGGAGGGTGCGATCGCGGGCGACTTTGACCCGGATACGTATCGCTCCGAACGCAAAGACCAAACGGTGGAGCTGCTGGCGCTGGTGGGTGCGGCAGATACGGCGCAGGCCGAGCAGGACGCAGCGCAACAGAGTCTGCGGCTGGGGCGTGTGACGGGCGAGGCGCAAACGCTGACGCGCTCTCTGGTGAACGAGCCGGGCAATAAGCTGACGCCAACCGAAATGGGGCGTCGAGCAAAGGAGATGTGCAAGAAGCACGGGTTGCTCTGCGAGGTCCACAGCACAGAAAAGATTCAAGAGTTGCAGATGGGAGCGTTTTGGAGTGTCTCCCAAGGCTCCGCAGAGCCACCTGCGCTGATTGTGATGACCTATGAGCCAGAGGAATTTTACGCGGATGCGCCGGTGCTGGGGCTGGTGGGCAAGGGCATCACGTTTGATACGGGCGGCATCTCCATTAAGCCCGCCGACAACATGGAGAAGATGAAATACGACATGTCGGGCGGCGCGGCCATGATCGGCGCCATGCAGGCGATTGCACAGTTGCAGCCCAGTGTGAAGGTGATTGGCATTGTCTGCGCGGCAGAGAATATGCCCGGCGGCAAGGCGCAAAAGCCTGGCGACGTGCAGCGAGCCATGACCGGCAAGACCATTGAGATCATCAACACCGATGCCGAAGGCCGCCTGGTGCTGGCCGACGGACTGGCTTACGCCAAGCAGTTGGGCGCGACGCATCTGATCGACGCGGCTACGCTGACCGGGGCCTGCGTGGTGGCGCTGGGCTACGTCAATGCCGGCGTCTTTGCCAACGATGAAGATGCCTATGCGCACTTTCAGCGCGCGCTGGCGGTCTCCGACGAGCGCTTCTGGCGGTTGCCGCTGGATGACGAATACCGCGAATTGATCGTTTCCCAGATCGCCGACATTAAAAACACCGGCGGACGCTGGGGCGGCGCGGTGACGGCGGCCATGTTTCTGAAGGAATTTGTCGGCGAGACGCCGTGGCTGCACTTGGATATAGCTGGAACGGCGTGGATTGAGGAGCAAAAGCCGTGGATCGCCGCCGGGCCGTCCGGCATTGCCCTGCGCAGCATTTTGGAGTGGGTGCGGGCCTATGATGCCGACGTCAAGGAACAGCATTCCGTTACAGCGCTGTAAATTCTCCTGTTTTCCGCAAGTAGGCGCAGGGAATTTACCTGTTGTTCACATGCCGGTGCTACACCGGAGGGAGGGCGGAAGCGCAGATCGTGTGCAGTCCGCCCGGGCAACCAAACCTGATCGCGACGGCGGCCTGCCGTCTGGAGGAACTGTGCTTCGCAAATCTCTGCTTGTTGCATCCGCAAGCTTCCTGCTCCCGCTGCTGCTCACCGCCTGCAAGTCCAACGACAATGGCCCCAAGACGCAGACGATCGCGCTCTCTGGCGCGGGCAGCACCTTTGTGTATCCAGCCATGACGCATTGGATCGCCGAGTATCAGCAGGCCAATCCCAACACGCGCATCAACTATCAGTCGATCGGCTCCGGCGGCGGCATTCAACAGGTGCGCGTCGGCACGGTGGACTTTGGCGCCAGCGACGTGGCCCTGACCGATGAGCAGTTGAAGACCATGCCCGCGCTGTTGCAGATTCCGGAGACGGCCGGCCCGGTTTGCATCACCTACAATTTGCCGGATGTGAAGCAGCCGCTGCACCTGACGGCCGCCGCCATTGCCGGCATCTATCTGGGCACGATCAAGTCGTGGCAGGATGCGGAGATCACCAAGGCCAACCCGGGCGTCAAGCTGCCAAAGCTGCCGATCGTGGTTGTGCATCGCGCCGATGGCAGCGGTACCACGGGCATCTACACCGAATATCTGAGCGCGATTAGCCCGGAGTGGAAGAGCAAGATTGGCTTTGGCACATCCGTGAACTGGCCGGTGGGCTTGGGTGGCAAGGGCAATGAAGGCGTCACCGGACAGGTGAACAACGCGGTGGGTGCCATCGGTTACGTGGAGCTGGCCTACGCGGTGCAGAACAACCTGCCCGTGGCCGCAGTGCAGAACCTGGCCGGCAACTTTGTGCAGCCCAGCATCGCCAGCACCTCGGCGGCGATCGACGGCGACAAGGCGGTCATCGCGGCGGATCCGCGCACGCCCATCGTCAACTCCCCAGCCACCGCGCCGGATGCCTACCCGATCTCTGGGTTGACCTTCCTGCTGGTGCCGAAGGATGGTACCGACAAGGCCAAGCGTGCGGAGTTGAAAAAGTTCATTCAGTACATCATCTCCAACGGACAAGCAGTGGCTGGCACGTTGAACTACGCGCCGCTGCCAGAGAGCGTACAGGCCTTCGACAAGCAGCAGCTCGACAACATGCTGGCCGGTGGGCAGGCGATCCCGTAACGCGGATTCCCAGCTGGTAGGAATCGGAACGGCGCGGCAACCCCCGCGCCGTTTTTCTTGCGCAGTGCGATCGCGGATTCCATGAGAAAATCGCAAGCATGAGCACTGGCCCCGATTGTATTTTTTGCAAAATTGCCAACAAGGAAATCCCAGCGCGCTTGGAGTATGAGGATTCACTTTGTGTTGCTTTTCCGGATCTGAATCCGCAAGCTCCCACCCATTTGCTGCTGGTTCCGCGCCAACACATTCCTTCCCTGGCACAGGCAACGCCACAGGACACTGCGGTGCTGGGCCATCTCTTGCAGGTTGCGGCGCAGTTGGCGGAGCGGTTGCAGTGGCGCAATGGATTTCGCGCAGTGTTCAATAGCGGCTCAGACGGCGGGCAGACGGTGGATCATCTCCATCTGCATTTATTGGCGGGGCGCACGCTGCGTTGGCCTCCGGGATAGGTTCCTTAGCGCCAGCCCAGTGCGAGCACGGCAAGCAGCAGCACGGGCGGCATCACCAGCAATCCGGCGCGCAGAAAGCGGCCCGCGCTTACCTCAATGCCCTCGCGGCGCAGGGCGATCAGCCACAAAATTGTCGCCAGCGAACCGGTCACCGACAGGTTCGGCCCCAGATCAATTCCCAGCAGGACAGCACCATGCAGCAGCGGCGAGGCTCCAGCAGCCTGCGTGGCTGCTGCGCCAATCAACCCTACCGGCAGATTGTTGAGCAGGTTCGCCGCCAGGCCCACGCCAAAGGCTGCGGCCAATGCTCCCAAGGGGCGTGACCATGCGGCCACGCGGTGCAGTGCGAAGACGGCCAGCGGCAACGCTCCTGCGTGATTCAACGCTCCCACCAAAACAAACAAGCTGGCCACCAGGGGCAACACGCCCCAGGAGACATCGCGCACCGCAGTCAAAGTTCCACGAAAACCGGGCGCACCGCTCAGCAATAAAACCAGCAGTGCCACGGCACAGGTCGGCGGACCCAGCGGACGGCCTGCGGCGGAGATGAACAACAACAGCGCCGCCGCCACTACGATGCCCACGGCTGCGCGTCGGCCGGATGCGCTGAGCACAACGGGCACGTCTCTCGTTGCAATCGCTTCGCGTAACTGCGCGCGACTATGTACGTAGAGCAGCAGCAACGTTGCGCCGATGCTGAGCGCCGACGGCAGCAAAAATCGGTGCAGCCAGAGCGCCAGCGGCGGCAGATGATTGTCAAAGACCACAAGATTTGCCGGATTGGAAATGGGCAGCACAAAGCTGGCCGCATTGGCGACGAAGGCGCAGGCGAAGAGATAGGGCAGTGGCGGAATCTTTCCACGCCGCACCACGGCCAACACCGCAGGCGTCAGCACCACGGCGGTGGTGTCGTTGGACAGCAGCGCCGTCACCAACACGCCCACCCCATACACCAGTGCGAAGAGCCGCAGCCGCGATCCGCGCGCGTGCTGCATGGCCTGTGCCGCCAGCCAGTCAAAGACGCCATGCAGCCGGGCCACTTCGGCCAGTAGCATCATGCCGCTCAAAAACAAGTAGACATTCTCGCCCTCGCGGACGGAGCCAAGCGCCTGTCGCAACGGCACCCAACGCGCAGCGATCAACACGCACGCGCCCAGCGTGGCCCAAACATACTCGGGAATGCGGCGCGGGCGCAGCAGGATGAGCGCGATCACGGTAAGGCTTACGAGCCAGACGGCGGTTGCAGCGTGTGCGGACATGCAGCTTTGATTGTCGCAGAGCGCTGCAATGCGCCGCGATGTGTGCCAGCCGATACAATCCAAGCGTGCGCATGCCATCGAACTCCTCCAACAGCGAAACCCCCGCGTCGCAGGGCGATGGGCTGGTGCGCGGCATTGGCTTGCCGCAGGCTGTGGCGCTGAACCTGTTGGAGATGATCGGCGTGGGACCGTTCATCACGCTGCCGTTGGTGGTCGCCGCCATGGGCGGGCCGCAGGCGATGCTGGGCTGGCTGCTGGGTGCGTTGCTGGCGCTATGCGATGGCATGGTCTGGGCGGAGTTGGGCGCGGCGTTGCCGCAGGCGGGCGGCTCGTATGTGTATCTGCGTGAAATCTACGGCACGCGCGATGGAAGATTTTTCTCATTCCTCTACGTCTGGCAACTGGCGCTGAGCGCGCCGTTGTCGATCGCCTCCGGCTGCATTGGATTGGCCGCCTACGCGAGTTATCTGATGCCCGCGCTGCGGCAACCCTTCGGGCCGCTGGCGCACCTGCCCCTGTGGATGCCGGTGGTGCGCGACCACAGCGTGCTGTTGGCCGTGGCCGCCTGTTGGCTGGCTGTGGCGCTGCTCTATCGCGGCATTCGCGGCGCGGGCCGCATCGCGCTGCTGCTGGCTGTGGGCGTGTTGGCCGCGCTGGGCTGGGTGCTGGTTGCCGGAGCCACGCACTTTCATCCCGCGCTGGCGTTTTCCTTTCCACCGAACGCATTCCATCTCTCTCGCCAATTTTTTCTGGGACTGGGCGCGGCCACGTTGCTGGCCACCTACGATTATTGGGGCTACTACGCGGTTTGTTTTCTTGGCGGAGAAGTGCGCGCGCCGCAACGCACGATTCCACGCGCCGTGTTGCTCTCCATCGTGCTGGTGGCCGTGTTGTATCTGGCGATGAATCTGAGCGTGCTGGGCGTGCTGCCGTGGCAACAGATTGTGGACGCGCGCCGCGCCAGCCTGGGCAGCTCGGTGGTTGCGGTTTTGATGGCGCGATTATATGGCGCAACGGCGGGCCGCTGGATGGCCGTGCTGATCGTGTGGACGGCCTTCGCCTCCATCTTCTCGCTGCTGCTGGGCTACTCGCGCGTGTTGTATGCCGCGGCCAAGGACGGCAA
>JAJZKY010000898.1 GCA_021803885.1 Planctomycetota bacterium | reverse complement strand
TGCCACCTCATCCATGAACGGCTTGGCGGCAACTTCCAGCGGCGTTTTATTACCGAGTTCTTCGATCGGTGAATCGGCCGCCCCATCAGGTATCACAATGACAAACTTCGGTTTTGATTTTCCGTTATTCATAATCATCCAATATACGCAGGTGAACCGGTTCGCCGTGCACACACTCCAGTTGCTCAAGTTCCCGCATTGAATCGGTCACACTGCCGTCCCGCGCCTCATGCGTGGTAATCACCAGCGGTACATACGTGCCGGCCTTGGATTCATGCTGGGCCACCGCGGAGATGCTGATGTTGTTGCGTCCCAGCACGCCGGTAATCTCGTGAATGGTCCCCGGCCGATCCAGAGCTGCGATGCGCAGATAGTGCCGGGTGTTGACATCCGTGAGCGGAATAACCTCAATCTCGCGGCGATGGTTCAAAAGCGGATGCCGGGCAAACATCGGCACAGCATTGCCCATGGCCGCCTCCAGAATATCCGCCAGCACGGCACTGGCGGTGGGCATGGCGCCGGCTCCGCGGCCGTAATAGACCGTCCGCCCCGCGACGCTCCCGTCCACGCTGATGGCGTTATACGAACCGTTGACATTGGAAAGTGGATGCGACAGCGGTATCAGGGCCGGATGAACCCTCAGCGATACCCCCGCCCCCTGCCGCTGGGCGATCGCCAGCAGTTTGCAGACATACCCGAGTTCCTGGGCGTAGCGCAGGTCTACATCGTGCAGACCGGCGATGCCGCGGGTATCAATGACCGACGATTTAATATCCGCGCCGAACGCCAGCGACGCCAACACCGCCAGCTTATGACTGCTGTCGAGGCCCGAAACATCCATATGCGGATCGGCCTCGGCGTAACCGGCGTGCTGCGCCTCGGCCAGTGCGGCGGCATAGGCTTTTTTATTCTGCGTCATCTGGGTGAGGATATAGTTGCAGGTTCCATTGAGAATCCCTACCACCGATCTGATCTCATTGGCGAGCAGACCGCGCGTGAGCGCCAATACAATGGGGATCGCCCCGCCACAGGATGCCTCAAAACAGACGCACGACTGATGCCTGGCCGCGGCGGCAAAGATCTCCCCACCGCGCTGCGCCAGCAGATATTTATTGGCTGTCACCACCCGCCTGCCGCTTTTCAATGCCCGGAGTATCCACTCGCCCGCCGGCTCCAGCCCGCCGATCAGTTCCACCACAATATCAATGTCCGGATTTTCCAGCACATCCTCCGGCCGGGAGGTGATCAGGGATGCGGGGACGGGACGGGGCCGGGACGTATCGCGAACCAGAACTTTTTTAAGCTCCAGCCGGACACCCGAGCGCTTCTCCAGATGCTCCGCCTGCTCCAAGATCACCTGCGCTACGCCCCCCCCGACGGTACCGCACCCCAGAATTCCGACGCCGATTTTCATAACACCGTATTCCGAATCACCATGCTTCACCCTCGCGCCCGATCTTACGCGGATCGTGGTACTGAGGCCGAGAGCCCGTCGTTTGAAGGGTATTGTGCACGCAAAATCAAAAAATTTGTATCCTGCCGGAGCGGAACGATCATGCGCCTCTGTTGGCGGCAAATGCCCCGCATATGACGCCCATCGAGGCTTATTCGGCCGCCCCCAAAAATGGACGCACCATGCTCACGCCTACCGTCGCCGCCGCGTCGGAAACCTGCCATGAATTGGGCGTGGAGCAGCCGGGGCCGCGGGCGCTGACGCAAAGGATGTCGGGGCATATCCCTCTTCCACAGGCGATGCAGATGATGGGCTGCCGGAGGATTCCGGCCGCCCCATCGATTGCTGAGGTCCGCGGTCCAGCCTCCGATTGGGTTCCGGACTCGGGGTAAATCCCGGTATCTGGGCCGGCTCAAGGAGTACGTTGGTGAGTTTTTCAATCTCGGTCTGCATCTGCCCCTGCCCATGGGCCACAAACGTATAGGCTTTGCCGCCCGCGCCCATCCGCGCCGTGCGCCCCACCCGGTGCACATACACCTCCGGGTCTTCCGGAACATCGTAATTGATCACATGCGTGATTTCGTGCACATCAATGCCGCGGCTGGCCAGGTCCGTCGCCACCAGAATATTAATCTTGCCGTGCCGAAACCCGCGCATCACCCGCTCGCGCTTATTCTGCATCAGATCTCCATGGATGGCTGAGGCGTTGAAACCACGCTCATTGAGGGCCTTGGCCACCTTATCCACGGTGCGTTTGGTGCGGCAGAAGATGATCGCCAATCCAGGTTTTTCCGCCGCCAGCAGCAGCTTGAGCGCCCGCAGTTTATCCCACGGATTAACACCGGCGTAATACTGCTGCGCTTTGGCGTTGGTAAGCGTATCTTCCGGTTTGGCTGTGAAGATCGTCTCCGGGTTGCGCATGTGCTGCTGCACCATCCGGTTGATTTCATCCGAGATGGTCGCCGAGACGAAAATCATCTGCGGTTGGCTGCGGCAGCTGTTAATAATTTTCCGCACATCATCCCGGAAACCGATGTCAAACATCCGATCCACTTCATCAAACACCAGATGCCGCACCTGCTCCAGCGGCAGAAGTTGCCGGATCTGAAGATCCAGAATCCGGCCCGGCGTCCCGACAATCACCTATGGCCGACGTTCCATCGCCTT
>JAJZKY010000897.1 GCA_021803885.1 Planctomycetota bacterium | reverse complement strand
GACATCGAAGCAAGGAAGAAGGCGAAGGAAGACGACAAGAAGGAAAGGCCTTCGACCAACTGATTTTACGCCCGCTTCTGGATGACTAACATGCTCAGATCACTTGTAGGAACACGAAGGGGGAGGAGAGTTATCACCATCCTAGTGATAGCCGTCCTGGTCGTCTCGTCGCTCGCAATATACATGCAGATGTCCCAGCAGAGAAACGTGAACCCGCTGACAAGACCGGGGGGGTCAGGCTACATCACTGGCATACCGCAGTCGGTGAACCTGACTTCCGTGCACACATGGGCTTTCCCGCTTAGACTTGCCATCACCGAATCCTACGTCTCAGGAGTGCAGATTGGCATCGCCCGGAATTCAACATACTCGGGCGCTGCCGCCTACTTCTCATTTTCAGGGCCCAACTGGACTACCGGAAACGGCAACCTGACGCTGGCCTCAAGCGTGTCCTACTACACCGCAGGCACAACTGACAACAACATATCCCTTGTTGTCCAGGGGACTGCCAATGCCGCAGGATGGGTGGGCATATACGTCCGCTCTGTCCTGGGGAAGGTAACGCCTGGTTTCAGTAAAGTGATGGTGTATGGTTACAAGGGAGGCGTGGCACCTCCGGCTGAGAAGTACATAAGGTTCGGCAACCTGCCCGCGACACTTCAGGTCAATTCAGGCAGCGCCGGCAACTACTCCATTGAATACAGGGCGTCCGGAACAACAGGCGGCATAGCCTGGACGGCAAACACCTCGTGGGTGTCCGTTTCCAATGCAGGCACGGCAAACGCATCCGCTTCGTACACAGCACCGGCAGTGACAGAAAACACATCGTACGTGGTAAGCATAAACGCAACATCCGGAAACCACATTACAAACACATCCACAATCACCTTCGATGTCATAGCACCGACTGGCAATCGGACACCGCACATTGCACTTGACAACCTTCCCGCAGCGATTACAGTGTTCCCCGGAGAGCAGGGGACCTTCGTGGTCAACTACACCGCCATGCACGTTGCTGGCGGCCTCTCATGGGCAGCAAACCGGTCATGGGTAGAGGTTTCGACTTTCAACTCGACCACAGCATTCGCGAACTACACTGCACCCGTCGTTTCAGTCAACAGCACCTATATCGCGCTCATATCGGTCACCTCGGGAAACGGCGCAACCAACTCGTCAACGCTCACATTCAATGTGATCGTCAATGAGACAACACCGCCACCCGCACCGAATATTGCATTCGACAATCTGCCTGCTGAACTCACGGTCGATTCGGGCACGGCAGGGCAGTACATCATCGACTACGCGGCAACGGGCATTTCAGGCGGCATCTCATGGACTGCAAACCAGTCATGGGTGGCTGTATCAGGTGTTAACAACACAGCCGCAGCAGCAAACTACACCGCACCGGTCGTGACAGAAAACACATCGTACGTGGTCAGCATAACCGCGACGTCCGCAAATGGCATCACAAACACTTCCACAATCACCTTCGATGTCATAGCACCACACACGGAAAACCCGACTGCAATAATCACAACTTCCATCTGCCTGAACAATTCAGAGCTTGAAATACACATCAACGGCGGAATTTACCTGAACATTGTTCTGCCCGCCAACCAGACAAATTCTACACTGCTCATCTACACGACCATTGTCATGAACAATTCCGAATTGGATGCGGTGATAAACGGCGGAGTTCACCTGAACATCTCTTCCAGCTCGACGGGGACGCTGACGATATACACCTACACGGTGCTGAACCTAAACAACTCTGAACTCAGGGTCAAGGTAAGGGGAGGCATTGACGTGGATGTGAACGGCGGCGGGAACCTGACAGTGAACATGGTCCAGCAAACACAGATCACAAGCACCAACTCGAGCATTTCCATACGCACTGGCGGCGCAGAGACGAACGTGACAGGCGCCACCGCTCACAGCGCACCGCTTTCGGGAAGCACGAATCTATCATACAGGCCCTTCTACACGAGCATCTACCTGAACAATTCAGAGCTTGAAATACACATCAACGGCGGCCTGCGGCTGAGCTTCAGCGTCACGGAAGCGCAGCAGCCGATCCCTGCCGTCTACACGAGCATATACCTGAACAACTCGGAACTGGAAGTGAAATTGGAAGGCGGAGTCCGGATAAGCCTTCTCGAATACCCGCCGGGACAGACTGTGTTGAGCACAAGCATTTCGCTGAACAGCACAGAGACGGAGATAGAGCTCTACGGACTGAGAGTTCCATCGGGAACGGGCCATGGCAACGTACCGACTGACGCCCTGCCGGCTGCAGGGAATGCAAACAGCCAGACAGCTTCGGCATCGAAGGGTGCACTCTTCAACTCGCCAACGACGATGAAGTTGGCATCGCACGGCAGCACCGCACCCGCGGGCACAGGCGGCTCTGGCAGCATTCCATTGCAGAACGCCGGGCTGAAGCCAGGAGGTTTGCCCATGAGCACCTTCAGTGGACCACCCCAGTCTTCAGGGCCACCTTGAATTCAATAAAAACTCCCTTTAAACCCCTTAACCCCTTTTTTTGAGCCAGCGATGGAAAGTTTGAAATCAATCTCCCCGATAATGCGTCCGTGAACCTGAAGGTCGAGCTGCTGGATATTC
>JAJZKY010000896.1 GCA_021803885.1 Planctomycetota bacterium | reverse complement strand
ATTCTCCAGAAACACCGCGCGCCGCACCCTCACCGCGCTTGCTCCCATCGCGTCTCTCGCTGCTTCAGCAGGGGATGCGAAACCAGCAGGTGCAGCACTACCGTCTGGAACTCCTCCGTATGCGGCGTCACCGACTCGGCCGAAATCATCGGCACAATCACGCATGCATCCGCGGCCGCTGCCGTGTACCCGCCATCGCGCCCCACCACGCCAAGCACCCGCGCGCGCACTCGCACCGCCAGCTTCAGGCTCTCCACCAGGTTCACGCTCACGCGTTTTTCCAAATTCCCGCCGCCCACGGAAAAAACAAAAACCGCATCGCGCTCGCAGATGTGGCTTCCGCGCAGCCACTCGGCATAGCAGCCATCCCAGCCCTCATCGTTGATGCGTGCCGTCAGCTCTGCCATGTGATCGCTTGGCGCGTAGCACTCTATCCCCGCAAGTTTTCTAAAGTCGTTCACCGCGTGGCTGGCGTTGGCCGCGCCGCCGCCCACTCCCAGAAAAAACACGCGGCCACCAGCATCCCGCACCTCGGTCAATATCGCCGCCATCCGCTCAATCGCACCTGCGTCCAGCCGTGCGGCAATCGCCTCCACCTCTTCCAGGTACGTCTGCGCAAACGCGGTTACAGCGCTTTCGGTCTGCTCACAAGCTTCCATTCCTGCCCCCCGATTTGTGCCTGCAACGCGCGTGGCGATCTCCAGACCCTGTCGCGAACTCGTTTCCTCCACGCCGCCGGAATCACCGCAAATATCGCGAATTGTGCCGCCGCCTTTGCCGTCGGCTGCCCTTCGTAACAAAATGCCCGCGTAATTTCTGCCCATTCGCGCCAGCCGGCACGCGCAGCGCGCGCCTTCCACACGCACTGCACCGCGATGAACCACGAGAGCGCCTTTGGTTCCACCCACTGCGCATGTCCCCTTATCCACTCAAGCGATCTCCGCCAATCCGGCCGCCGGCTCACCGTCTGGCGTCCGTCCTCTGTGCGATACACCACGAGCGGCTCCGCCAGCATGCGGACACTCACATCCGGCTTGTGGCTCACGCGAAGCAGCCAGTCCCAGTCCTGGTGCAGGGGCAACCAGGCGGTAAACGGCGCCCTCAGCAGCAGTTCGCGAGGCGCCAGCAGCGTTGAGGTCTGCATGAATCCGGCGCCGGACGCCCACCCCTTGCGGCAAAACAGGTATTCCGAAATCGATTCGCCTTCCCTGTAAATGCGACGCGGAAAAACATATTCACTGCGTGGCGTCTGCACCTTCACGCGGCAGCTCATCACGGGCATCAACCCGCTTACCCTCAGCGCAGCCTCCATCTGCCGCTCCAGTTTCTCCGGCAACCACTCGTCGTCGTCGTCGAGAAAGGCAATCCACTCGCCCCGCGCTGCCGCCACACCGGCATTTCTGGCCGCCGATCCACCCACCCCGCCGCTGTGAATCAACCTGAGGCGCTCGCCGTCCCGCAGACCCCGCTCCAGAGTCCACTCCCGCCCGGCATGACCATCCGGGCTGTCGTCCACCACTAGCACTTCGCAACTTCGATAGGTTTGGTGCAGCGCGCTATCCACCGCTTGACCAAGCCACGGCGAGCGTCCCACGGTTGGCACCACAACACTCACCAGGGGTCCACGTCTCCCAACTTGCATGGGTTCCATTCTTGCGGCCGACCTTGTAGCTGAACTTAGGCAAAGCTTATATCCTCGGCCCCAGACAACTTACCGCAAATGACAGACCTCAAACACTTCGGTAACTCTTCTCCTGAGTTCGCTCCGCCAGATCGCGCCAGCCCGCGATATCTTCGCTCGCAGTTCCGCTTTTCGCTTTGGCCCTGCCGCAACTACCGCCATAATGTGGGTGTGACTCAGGTTTCCGTCATCGGTGCCGGACCCAACGGCTTGTCCGCTGCCATCCACGCCGCAATGGCAGGCTTTCCCGTCGAAGTCTTCGAGGCAGAAGCCATCCCCGGTGGCGCCGCACGCACGCTTCCTCTCACATTGCCCGGTTACCTGCACGACTTCGGATCCGCCGTGCATCCCATGGCCGCCGGCTCTCCATTCTTCCGCTCGCTCTCGCTGGAGAACCACGGCCTATCCTGGCTCCATGCCGAAATCCCGCTCGCTCACCCCTTCGACGACGGCTCCGCTGTCGTCCTCTACCGCGATCTGGCGGAAACGGCCCCCAACCTCGGCCTCGACAGCAAAATCTGGCTGCGCATCATGCGGCCCCTCGCGAACAACTGGTGGAGCTTCGCCGAAGACGCTCTCACGCCCATCCTCCGCTTCCCAAACCAGCCTGTCCTCATGGCGCGCTTCGGCCTCAATGCCATGCTCTCGGCAAAAGCCTTTACCCACCTCCACTTCCAGCTCCGCCGAACTCGCGCCCTCTTCGCCGGCCTCGCGGCCCATTCCTTCATGGAACTCAACGCCCCCTTCAGCAGCGCCATTGGCCTGGTCCTTGCCGCCGCGGCGCACAGCGTCGGCTGGCCCATCCCCCGAGGCGGCGCTCGCGCCATCCCGCACGCCCTCATCGGCCATCTCGAAGCGCTCGGCGGCCAGATCCGTACCTCCAGCCGCATTGACGCCCGGGCATTCCGCTCCCTAGAAAGCGCGGATGCGCTCAACTTCTTT
>JAJZKY010000895.1 GCA_021803885.1 Planctomycetota bacterium | reverse complement strand
TTCGCTCAAAAATGATGTTCGCCATTCTGAGGTCGCCCCCTCCGCGGCGGGCAGGCGCGGCGACCTCAGAATGACTCACCTTATCAACCGCGCCTTATTCCACGTCTGCTTCTTTTGCAACTGTGACCTTGATGTGCGCGGTCACTTCGCGATGCAGGCGGACGGGAACGAGAAATTCTCCCAGAGACTTGAGCGGTTCCTCCAGATGCACCTTGCGGCGATCGATCTGGAAGCCCTGCGCTTCGAGTCCCTGCGCGATATCTCCGCCCGTTACCGAACCGAAGAGATGATCGTTGTCCCCGGTCTTGCGGGTAAAGGTCAGCGCAATCTGCTCCAACTGCTGGAGCAACAGTTCCGCATCGCCCTTTTCTTTCGCGGAGCGGCGAACGGAGGAACTCTTCATCTGCTCAATGACAGACTTGTTTCCCGCCGTAGCTTCAATCGCCAGCTTTCTCGGCAGCAGAAAATTACGCCCATATCCCTGAGCAACCTTGACAACATCGCCGCGATGGCCGAGCTTGTCGACGTCTTCCTTCAAAATGACTTCCATGTCCTAATCTCCAAAAATCTGTGGCTGCCTCCGGTTAGCGGCCCGTGGCTAGTGGCGCTGCGCAAATGGCAGCAAAGCGATGTTGCGCGCCTGCTTGATGGCCCGCGTGACACGGCGTTGATGTGTGGTGCAGACACCTGTCAGGCGACGGGGAACGATCTTCCCGCTTTCTGCGACAAATCCCTGCAACAAACGCACGTCGCGATACGGAATCGCATCGATCTTTTCCACGCAGAACTTGCATACCTTCTTGCGGCGGAAAAATTTACGTCCGCCCTGTCCGCCACCCGCGCCAGCGGCCCGCGGCGGGCGTGGACCGGTAGAACCGGAGGATTCATGTGTGCTGGATTGCGTTCTTTCTTCTGCCATGCTACTGCTCCTTCTCTCGTGCCAGAGACTTGTCTCTGGCGTGCAAACTGCGATGCTGTATGTCGGCGTTTCCAACTGCCGATAAAAATTTGGCGTCGTCACGCCGGATTGGAACTGAGCTACGCAATGGCTGCTGGAGCGTCAACGGCTTCTGTTGACTCTTCCACGCTAGCTGGCTGCGCGGGAACAGGCTGAGGCGCACTCGCCGTAGCTGCTACATTCGCAGCAGTCGCGTTGGCATGGGCTGCCTGTGCATTCAGCGTGCTTTGCTTCACCTTTGTCGAGCGCAGTTTGCGAATCTTGTTGATTCGCTTCTCTTCCTCATCCATGCGGACCGTGATGAACTTAATCACAGGCTCGGTGACGCGCAGGCGACGCTCCAGTTCCGCCACCAGGCTGCCATCGGCTTCGACGGTCAGCAGATTGTAGTTGCCCTCATTGAACTTGCGGACCGTGTAGGCAAGTTTGCGGTTCCCCAGCTTTTCGCTCGACACCAGCTTGCCATTGCCCTTGTTGATGGTCGCTTCAAAGCCGGCAATCAGCTTGTCGGCTTCTTCCGCCACCACGTCGGGGCGCAGGATAAACATCACTTCGTATTTACGTTCCATTCGTCTCTCGTTTCCGGCGGAAGTCTTCGACTCCGCCTATCGCGGCGTTCCAAACCGCGCAATTTCTATTCACCTTGCTGCTCATCTTCGGCATTCAACCGCCGATTGAACCGGTTCATGGCGACGCTTGCGCCTTCCGCCAGAATCACTTCCACCGCAACCGCTACTTCATCCAGCGCAGTGTCCAACACCGCCAGTTCCGACTTGCGAAACGGCGTTAGAACATAATCCTTACGGCCTTGCCGGGCACTTTCCGCCGCCATAGGTGCGTCCGGAGCGATACCGATCCGAATCCGCAACCACTCCGGCGTTCCCAGCGCGCCCGTGATCGACTTCACTCCGTTATGACCACCGGAGCTGCCTCGCTCGCGCACTCGAATGCTACCGAGCGGAAGGGCAACGTCGTCGTAGAGCACGATTACGTCCCTTTCCGGATCGGCCTCGAATTCCCTCACCAGTGACCCGACCGACAATCCGCTCAGGTTCATGTAGGTTTCCGGCTTCACCAGCAGGACCCGCCTGCCTGCAATATGCGCCGAAGCTGTCAGGGCCTTCGAACGCCGATTGTTTACCACTACTCCGCAACGTTCCGCCAGACGATCGATCGCCAGAAAACCGACATTATGTGGCGTGAATTGATATTCGAATCCAGGATTGCCCAATCCGACAATCAACGTCACGCCACCAGAAGATTCCATGAGTATCCGCGACTACTTCTTCGCGTCCTTTTTGTCCTTGTCGCCAGCAGTGGGAGCGGCAGCATCCGCCGCGTCCTGTTTGCCCTTCTTCGCCACTTCCGGTTCCGCCGGTGTCGCCTCAGCCAATGCATCCGGCGTCGCAACGACTTCCTCACGCACGGCGGTAATGTGCGCCACAGTCGTATCATCGTCCGTGATGAACTTCAGCGTGCCGGAATGCGGCAGGTCGGCCACGCGAATCACCATGCCAAACGCCAGCTCGCTGACATCCACATCGATGTGACCGGGAATGTCCGCAGGCAAACACTCCACGGTAATCTCGCGCAGCACCTGATCGAGAATTCCACCCTGCGTTTTGACGCCGATCGGAATACCCTGGAGTTGGATCGGGACCTGCACG
>JAJZKY010000894.1 GCA_021803885.1 Planctomycetota bacterium | reverse complement strand
AGGCCCCGCTTGATCCAGCAGTACCCGGCCGGATTGATCCATAATAGTCACTCGGCATGGGTTGCGGCTGATATGGACGTGATACTGGTGGGTATGCACGCGAATGGGATCACCGGTGGTTTCAAACGTAGCCGAAGGATCGCCGGGAAATTGTGCGTGCGGATCCAGCACCGGCGTATGTGGATCGCTTTTACCATCCGCCAGCAGGTCCAGCCGCAAAACGCCCGGTGCGGGCGTTTCCACACGCAAAACATCGGTACCGATGTTGATGCGAAGGGCACCGGGCTGCATCTGTATGCCAGTAACCGCGCCGAGCTGGGGAATAAATCGGGCTTGAGATGATGCTTCCGGGACATCCAGAGCTGCGGCAATCGCCATTGTGGAAATAATTTTGATAAAGTCGCGTCGATCCTGCACAGAGTAATCTCCTGTATACACAACGATTACTGACCTTCCAGCCACACCACCGCCTCGGCCCGAACCAGCCATGAGTATAACGCAACATAATTATATAATTGCGCAAATTTGTTACATATTGGCGCATCGCATAGTTTCCCCTTCATGCAGCCGAGGGTGCCGCGTCACGATGTGCCGCACGCAACGATCACAAGATGGCCATACACGTCATTGTTGCCGTCAAGTAATCCAACTTCTCTTATAGTAATCCCTTTTGCAGCATTCGTCCCGACGGTATTACCCGGTAATGTGATCGGACCGCCTGACGGCATCTCCGGAATTTCTCCGCCTCGAACGCCAGCCCGGAGTGCGGCATTATAAGCCTCTCGCAATTGTGGGCATGCATCGCTTTTGGGAACCTGCCATGGCTTGGCATTGGGATTCGCTGCCTGCTTTACCCAGTTGACTTGCGATTGTTGTGCTTGCAAAGCGTAATATGCATCTGACTCTAGGCTGGCAATGTACCTTCCTATGCTAAAGCCAGCCCCCACTGGCGGAATGAGCCACCACCAGTTGCTATCCCACCAATGAAATCCACTCGGATCCACGCTCCCCACCGGATTGCTCATCACGAACTGATACGTATTGGCGCCGTTGACGTAACCGGCGGGGTCCTGGCTGGTCCACGTGCCGAGCGACGGGCTGTAATTGCGGTGGCGGAAGAGATACAGGCCGGTGGATTGCGTGCGCACGCGGAGCCGCGGAGATTGATCGGTCGAGGAACTCATTTATTTCCCCCTGCCTTCCGGGTCTGTGGCGCCGCTACAAGCTTTTTGAGCGCCTGCTTTGCCGGTGCATAACCAGCCGCCACCGCTTTCTTCAGCCAAAACTTTGCCTGGGCAAGATTCATCGGCGTGCCCAAGCCTTTGGCATACAATTCGCCAAGCTGGAATTCACCTGCGGGCGATCCCTTCTTCGCCGCAAGCTTCAACCATTTCATCGCCTGCGCGTAATTCCGCGGAACGCCCCAGCCGTGCTCATAAAGAATTCCCATATTTTCCATCGCATCGACATCACCGCCCACCGCCGCCTTACGGAACCACGTCATCGCTTTCTGATAGTTACGCGGAACGCCCCGGCCATGCTCGTAAAACCAGCCAATACCGCACATCGCATGGGCATCGCCAGCCGCCGCCGCCTTGCGGCACCACACCATCGCCTTCTGATAATTCCGTGGGACACCCAAGAAGCCATGCCCGTAAAGCCACCCAATACCGCCCATCGCATGGGCATCGCCAGCACCAGCCGCCTTGCGGAGCCACGCCATCGCTTTCCGGTAGTTCCTTTGGACGCCCAGACCATACTGGTATGACCAGCCGATAGCAGCCATCGCCTGAATGTCGCCCGCTGCCGCCGCCCTGCGGTACCAGGCCATCGCCTTCTGATCATTCCGTGGGACACCCAAGCCATGCTCGTAAAGCCAGCCCATAGCGTAGAGCGCATTGGGATCAGCCGCTGCGGCCGCCTTTCGGAACCACTTCATCGCTTTCTGATAGCTTTGCCGCACGCCCCGGCCACGCACATAAAGGTAGGCGATGGCGCCCTTCGCATGGGCATCACCCGCTGCCGCCGCCTTGCGGTACCAGTTCATCGCCTTTTGGTAATTCTTTGGAACACCCAAGCCAAGCTCATACAGCCAACCGATCTGGAACATCGCATTAGAGTTATCCGCCGCCGCCGCCTTGCGGTACCAGACCATCGCCTTTTGATAATTGCGTGGCACGCCCCGGCCATCGGCATAGAGCTTGCCGATATCGCTCATCGCGTGGGCGGAGCCTTTCGCCTCTGCCTTACGGAACCACTTCATCGCTTTCTTGTAGTTCTGCGGAACGCCTTGTCCGCGCACATAGGACACGCCAATATTCGCCATTACGTCCTTTTCCCCACTGGCCGCCGCTTTCCGCCACCACACCATCGCTTTCTGGTAACTCTGCCGAACACCCTGACCATGTGCGTACAGTAAGCCGATGCTATCCATCGCATGGTCTTCGCCCGCGCCGGCGGCCTTGCGGTACCATGCCATTGCATTCTGATAGTTTCGTGGAACGCCTAAGCCACGCTCGTAGAGCCAGCCGATGTTGTACATGGCTAGGGCGTTCCCAGCCGCAGCCGCCCGCCGTAGCCATATCGTCGCCTTCTGGTAGCTTTGCCGCACACCCCAGCCATGCGTT
>JAJZKY010000893.1 GCA_021803885.1 Planctomycetota bacterium | reverse complement strand
GGACGCTTCTGTAAACTCTGTCCGCGGGGGAGCGGAAGAGCTGGAAGACGGCACGATCCTGTTCGTGGAAGGGAAAGGCGCGGCTCAACAGGTTGGCGGGGAACTGGCGTGGATTCCGCCTGGAGCGTTGCACGCCGCGGAGATTACCGCGCCGCCATCCGTCTATGAATCGGCCCATGAACTTCAGGCGGGGAATTTGATGGTGGCGAAGCAGAACTCCGGCCCTTCCGCTGCAAACCGCACATTCGACCTGTACTCCTTCGACCTGGCCAGCAGGACCCTGGGAGATCGCCTGTATCGTCAGCCAAAGATTTCCAGTGTTTCTCCGGTCCCATTCGCAGCACATCCGATACCCCTGTATTATCCGAGCATTCTTCACCCGGAAGAAAAAACCGGACGCTTTCTCTGTCTCAACTCCTATATTTCGGCAGACGCCGCTCACGGCCACATCGCGGGACACATTGCGCAGGTACGGGTGATCGTGCTGGAGCAGGGCCACCACGAGCGCATTCTGGGGAATGCTCCCGTGGAGAAGGATGGCTCCTTTTACATGACGGTCCCCTCGGACACGCCCATTCGTTTTGAATTGCTGGGCGCCAGGGGCGCAGTGATACGCGCCCAGAAGAGCTGGATATGGACGCGTCCGGGCGAGGACCGAGGGTGCCTGGGATGCCATGAGAGCCAGGCACTTGCGCCGGAAAATCGGTGGCCACTCACCCTCAATCGCTCCGACACGCCGACTCCCGTGGGGGTCCCCATCCATCCGCAGGGAAACACCCTGAATACGAGGAACAAATGAGGACGTCCCGACGTCAAATCGTGATCTTGCTGGCAGCCGGAACTCCGCTCCTGGCGCTTTGCGGGCTTTTGGCACAGGCTGGCGCAGTGCAGCCGCCAACTGCCCTGCCTCAGTTTGAAGATGTGACGGCGAAGTCCGGCATCCACTTCCAGCATTCATTTGGCGAAAAGGAACTGCGCACGATTCTGGAAGGGACCGGCTCCGGCTGCACCTGGATCGACTACAACAACGACGGACTTCTCGATCTGTACGTGGTCAACGGGCGGCATGTGGATGGCCTCACCGACCATTCCGCTCCCGATGGCGTGGACGCCACCAACCACCTGTATCGCAACAACGGCGACGGCACCTTTACCGACGTGACCGCACAGGCAGGCGTGCCGGGAAAGGGCTTTGGGGTGGGCGTGGCCGCAGGCGATTTCGACAACGATGGCCACGAAGACCTTTACGTGACCAACTACAACTCCGCCATCCTGTATCGCAACAACGGCAATGGGACCTTTACCGACGTTACGGCAAAGGCGGGCGTGGACAACCCGTATTTCGGTACCGGCGCGGCCTTCCTCGATTACGACCGGGACGGACGTCTGGATCTGTTCGTGGGAAATTACCTGAAGTTTGAATCGAACTATCGGCTGTATTATTCCGCCGAACACTATCCGGGGCCGTTGAGCTATGACCCGGAAGTGAACCGGCTCTTCCATAACAACGGGGATGGGACCTTTACCGACGTGTCGCGGCAATCGGGGATCGCCAGCGAGCCAGGGCGGGCCATGGGCGTGACGGTCGGGGACTACGATAACGACGGCTGGCCGGACATTTACGTTGCCAACGATACCATGAAGAGCTTTCTCTACCACAACAACCGCAACGGGACGTTTACGAATGTCGCCTCCGACCTGAACGTGGATTACGGGCAGAATGGCGAGGCGGCCACGGCCATGGGACCGATCTTCGCGGACTATGACAACGATGGTTGGCAAGATCTGTTTGTTTCCGATGCGCGCTACCACCGGCTCTACCACAATCCCGGCAAGGCTGGCGGCCCATTCCAGGACGTGACAGACCGGAGCGGGGTGGGCGCGGTCTCCGGCCAGTACGCTGGATGGGGAGATGGATTTTTCGATTTCGATAATGACGGCTGGAAAGACCTTTTCATCGTGAATGGCGGGTTGACGTGGCTGGTTCCCATGGAAGCTGTTTTGCTGCGCAACAACGGCAATGGGACCTTCGCGGATGTTTCCAGCCAGGCCGGGGGCTTTTTTAAGGCGCAGTACGTCGGTCGCGGCGCGTGCTTTGCGGATTATGACAACGATGGGTACATCGACGCTTTTATTACGACGTTGAATGGCGAGGGCGTCCTGCTGCATAACGACCCTCCGCCGGGAAAGCGTAACCATTGGCTGACCGTCAAGCTGGTGGGAACGCGCAGCAATCGCGATGGCTACGGCACCAGCCTGGAGGCTGTAACCGGAACACAGCACCAGTATCTACAAACGACCTCGGAGAGCGGCTACCTTTCGCAGAACGATCCACGACCGCATTTTGGGTTGGGGCAGCACACGGAAGTGGACACCCTCATCCTCCATTGGCCCAGCGGGACGGTGCAG
Source organism: Planctomycetota bacterium (assembly GCA_021803885.1). The sequence goes on along the minus strand of JAJZKY010000893.1, from coordinate 220 downwards.
ACGCTCCAACACGTTCAGGCCGACCAAATCCTGACCGTGACCGAGCCTGCGCCCGCCGTCCCCGCGCAGGCGGCAGGGAAGGCCCGATGAGGACGCATCCCGAAGGACGGAAACGCATGGTGGCGGGTTGGCGCAGGCTGCTCACCGGTGTTGCTGGGTTTGCTCTGATGCTCCTTCTGGTCTCCAGTTGGCGGCGCACTCCTGTCGTGGCTTCTTCCAG
>JAJZKY010000892.1 GCA_021803885.1 Planctomycetota bacterium | reverse complement strand
AGGACCCGTCCCCGGTCCCATCTGCCGCGAAGGACCCGCGACAGCTCAGCCAGCACCAGGAGTGGAACGAACACTTCGCCTGCGGAACGCGCCTCCGCAAGAGCGGAACACGCTTTGCAGGCTTGCGCGGGCTCATCGTTGAGGTAGGCGCGGGCCCGCACGTTGGTGTCGGCTGCAAGCACTACCACCGTCTCCCGGCCTTGGCGGAATTCTCGTCATGGGCGCCGGGGTTCGCTCCGCGCAGCTGCAGTTTGTCGCTATACTATTTGCATAATCACACGCAACAAGGGACGCTAAACGACCACACTGATCTCCGCCAGCTCAACGTGTGCCTTGCCGGCAGGGCGCATGACCGTGGCCGGAGACCGGCCTTATATGGCAATGGGTGATCTAGATCACAGCACAGGAACGCTGCGTGGCTTCAACTTGGAATTGAGGCTTTCGCGCAGATCGCTATGTTGTTGTCGTGGAATCGAGGCTCAGGCTTTTTCCGCTCAGGATTCTTGCGGGACCAGAAGCACGCATACTCTGGAAATAGAGAATCAACAAAAATGTTCGGGGCGCCGTCTTCCATACTGCCTGACTTGGTCAGAGCGCCTGAATTCACGCCTTATGATGGCGGCCGAGAAAGTGCAAGACTAAACGCTGGCATGCGAGAGCGAAGTCATTCACCTAAAGCTAAAGAGGTCATAGCTTACATCCGCACCTTGCGACGGAAGCAGTATTCAACGGGAGGGTAACATTGTGAGCATCTTTGGCAGGCTAAGCCGCGACAGACTGCAGCCACTCTTTTTCTTTGGCAATAATCCAATCACGCTGATCGGCTCGGGGTTGACCACGGCCTCGGCAGTCACTCTCATCTTCTACTGGATTGTGAACCTGATGACAGGCCGGTTCGCCAATCCCTATCTCGGACTTATCTTCTTTCTCGGCCTTCCGGGACTTTTTGTTCTCGGCCTGATCCTGATTCCCATCGGCATGTGGCGCCGGCGCGCGGTGCTGCTCCGCACCGGGCAGATACCGCCGTCTTATCCTGAGATTCGCCTTGATAACGCACTCTTCCGCCATGGCGTCATCGTCGTGCTTGTGGCGACCGCGGTCAATCTTGCCATTGTCAGTATTGCGACTTATCAGGGTGTTACTTATATGGATTCGGCAAGCTTCTGCGGCACCTCCTGCCACGTCATGAAGCCGCAGTGGACCGCCTACCAGGAATCGCCGCACTCCCATGTGCCCTGCGTGGAATGCCATGTGGGCGCAGGCATGTCCGCCTATGTTCGGGCCAAGGTCAACGGAACCAAGCAGCTCTTCGAGGTTGCCTTCAACACCTATCCCCGGCCCATTCAGGCGCCGCTGTCGGTGCTGCGCCCGGCCAGGGCCACCTGCGAGAAGTGCCACACGCCGGCACGCTTTGTCGGCGACCAGTTGCTGGTTCTCACCTCTTTCGGCAACGACAAGGCGAACACGTCGTATCAAACGGTGCTGGTGCTGCACGTCGGCGGCATTGATTCGCTCCGGCACTTGAGTGGAATTCATGGCGCGCACCTGAACGACTTCACCTATGTGGCCACCGATTCCACTGACCAGAAGATTATCTCCGTCAGCATGCCCAACGGCCACGGCGGAACAACCACCTTTGTCGATCAGAGCTGGAAAGGGCCGGTCAAAGGCATCACCCGCACCATGGACTGTATGGATTGCCACAACCAGGCCACGCACGTCTTCCAGACTCCCGAACAGGCGCTCGACTCGGTGATGGTTAACGGCAGCCCCAGTCCCAGCCTCCCCTATGTCCATAAGGAAGGCCTGAAACTGATCAAGGCCAAGTACACGTCGCAGGCGCAGGCCGGAACAGAAATCACGGCCGGGCTGGAAAACTACTATCGCACCAGGTATCCCGATGTCTGGAACACGCAGCGCGCGCTGGTCGTGGGAGCAGCCCGGACCCTGGTCACCATCTACGACCGCAACGTCTTTCCCAGCATGAAAGTCACCTGGGGAACTTATCCGGACAACATCGGACACATGGACTATCCCGGCTGTTTCCGCTGTCACGACGGCAATCACGTTTCCAAAAGCGGCAAGGTGATCAGCGACGATTGCAACCTGTGCCACAACCTGCTGGCGGTGGATGAAACCAACCCGAAGGTGGTCAGCGATCTGGGCCTGAAGGGCAACGTGCCTGCGGCTCTTCAGTAGCAACGCCTCATTGGCTGCCTGATTCAACCACGATGACCGCGGATCCGTCCGCGGTCTCGTGTTTTACCGCGCCAAGCGCCTTATTTGCGTCTTCCAGCGAGAAGCTTGTGCTCGAAGGCCGGAGGTCCAGCTCGCGGGCCAGGGCCAGAAAGTCGCGGGCATCCTGCCGCGTGACGTTGGCCACGCTGCGCAACTGGCGCTCGCCCCACAGCAGGCTGTCGTAGTCGAAGGGCGGCATCTGATCCAGGTGAATGGCGTTGATGGCCACCACGCCGCCCTTGCGCAAGGTGGACAGCGCGGCGACAACAACCTTGCCGCTGGGGGCGAAGGTGATGGCGCGATCGAGCATCCTGGGCGGCCTGGCGTTTTCGTCAGCGCCGACCCAGGTTGCCCCGCATCTCTCCGCGGCTTTGCGATGGGCCTCGCCGCGCGTCACC
>JAJZKY010000891.1 GCA_021803885.1 Planctomycetota bacterium | reverse complement strand
CTGCACTCCGATCTGGGCCGTGATTATATGGGCGCGGGCCAGTATCCGGAGGCCATGGCTGAATTCCAGAAGGCCATTTCGCTGAACCCCAAACACGCCAGCTATTGGATCGGGTTAGGCAATGCCCAGGTAAAAACCGGCCATCCCCATCAAGCCATGGCCACCTTTCAGAAAGCCGCCGGGGTAGATCCCAATCAGGCTAAAATCGCTCTCTACAATGAAGGGGTCAAATTCTATAACCAATCGCATATGAATCTGGCGGCCGCGGCCCTGGGCGAAAGCCTGAAGCTTGATCCCGCGCTGGCGCCGGCCTGGTTTTTAGACGGCATGGCGCAGTTGAGCAGCGCCACGGTGGATCCCAAAACCGGGAAAATGATCGTTCCGCCCGGAGCCGTTCACGCATTGCAGCAATATATCAAGCTTGCTCCGACCGGGCCCAATGCCGGCGTGGCCACCGCGACGTTACAGCAGCTGACGGGCACGGTGCAGGTGCAATACAAGAAGCATTGAAACAACAGCCCGCAAGGCATAAAAAAACGGGGCAACCCAAGTTATGCATGATCGGCAGGCAAAAGCTGCCGGGCCGCCCCGTGGCAAAGGCTGCAATCAGGCATTTCATCATGGCCGGGAAAGTGGTTCAAAAAAATAGCCACTTCCGGAATTTTTGCATTACCACTATGATGAAGGCATGCGCCCGCCCGGCGGTTCCGAGCCCATCATTCTGCCGGGTTTCATTGCCGGCCGCGATGGCGGCCCGCCGCTCTACCAGCAAATCTACGCCAGCTTTCGCAACGCCATCCTGACCGGCCAGTGGACGGCCGGGCAGCGCGCTCCTTCCAGCCGCGCGCTGGCCAGGGAACTGCAAATTTCGCGCCTGCCGGTGTTGAATGCCTACGCCCAACTGCTGGCGGAAGGCTATCTCGAAGCCCGTCCCGGCTCGGGCACTTATATTGCCCGGCGGCTGCGCGCGCGCTCACGTCCCCGGGCGCCCATCCGGAAAGAGCCGGCCGCGCCGCCGCTCATCTCCCGCCAGATCCGCCGGTATTTGCCATCCACGCGCCAGGAAGCCACGCCCTGGGTGCGGGGCTGGGGCGCTTTCGGGCTGCATCAGCCGGCCCTCGAATTATTTCCTTTTTCCGCCTGGAGCAAGCTGTTAAGCCGGCATGTGGCGGCAACCCGCATGCAGGATCTGCGCCGCATTGATCCGATGGGCTGGCTGGAATTTCGCGCCGCGATCGCGGAGTATTTGCGGTCCGCCCGCGGACTGGAATGCGCACCGGAACAGATCATGGTGGTTTCGGGTTCACAGCAGGCGCTCGATATCATTGCCCGCACTTTGCTAAATCCCGGTCAGGCGGTTTGGATGGAAGAGCCGGGGTACTGGCTGGCGCGGCATGCGCTGCGCACGGCCGGCGCCCGTCTGGTTCCGGTCGCGGTGGATGAAGAGGGCCTGGAGGTGGGCCGGGGCATGCGGGCCGCGCCCCATGCCCGGCTGGTTTACGCGACCCCCGCGCATCATTTCCCCCTGGGCGCGACGCTGAGCGCGGCGCGGCGCATTCAACTGCTGGAGTGGGCGCGGAAGTCCCAGGCCTGGATCGTGGAAGACGATTATGACGGCGAATACCGCTACGAAAGCCCGCCCGTCGCAACCCTCTACGGCATGGACCGGCAGGAACGCGTGATTTACGTGGGCACCTTCAGCAAAGTCATGTTCCCCTCCCTCCGCCTGGGCTACATAGTGCTGCCGCGCGCGCTGGTTCCCGCCATGTGCGCGGTGCGCTACGGCATGGATATTTTTCCGCCTTTTCTCAGCCAACAGGTTATGACCGGTTTTTTGCGCGATGGCCATTTTGCCCGCCATATCCGCCGCACACGGCTGGCTTACCGGGAGCGGCGCCAGGCCCTGATTGAGGCATTGCGTCCCCTCGCTCAATCCGGTCTGGAGCTGCGCGGCGCCGCGGCGGGGCTGCATGTATCGCTGCTTTTGCCGCCGGCCTGCGACGACATCCGGTTAGCGCAAGCAGCGGCCGAGGAAAAGCTGTGGCTGTGGCCGCTCTCGGGCTTTTATGATGCGCGCCAGCGCCAGCGCCCGGGCTTAGTGCTGGGCTATGGCAGCGTGACCCCCGGGGAAATGCCGGCGGCTGTGCGGCAACTGCAAAAAAACCTCCAGAATCAATAAAGCCTGCGGCGCCCGCCAGCGCAGGCGGCCCTGTGCGCCATAGAGCACAGCGAGTCCGTGGAGAGACAGCGCGCGGGGCCGTCCTAAACAAGAGCGGCGGCCAGCAGTTTATGGCCTGGAGGGACGGCGGACATGGATAAGGGAATCCCCGGGATGATTCCAATCATGAAACTATGGGCCGGGGGCATGACGCCAGAGGGGCTTAACAGTATAAACACATAGGAATCAAAAGTTTAGAACCAGATACAAACTAAAGCAATTGATTATGCCGGGCACGCAACGATTCATTATGGCGGCAATTAATATATTGACTTTGCTGTAAAGCCATTACATATCTTGTAGCGATGTACTCTCGTTTGGGTAAGCGCGACGAAGCGCGTGTCACAGCCGAGAGAGGACCGAAATTCTAGGTTCAAGGGGTGTGTGGATGTTGCCAAGTCATGCCATCAGGCGCAGTC
>JAJZKY010000890.1 GCA_021803885.1 Planctomycetota bacterium | reverse complement strand
TGGAATCAGCGAATTTGATGGGCTTTTTGATTGATTCGCACGTCATGGCCAACGCGGCCAAGGCTTTCACAACGATTATGAGTTTTCGGGGCGCCGCAGCCGCCGTGAAAACTGGGTTGGGCTGAGCGGCTATCGCCGTGGCGTGCGTGGGGGGGCCGGCGGAACGGCGATGGAGGCCGCGATGGGCCGGATCGGGAGCGTACCAAAGGCGGTTTTGAGATCGCCATGGAACTTTGCCCGCAACCGGCGCGCAGTGCGATTGTCGGCGGCTTTTGCCGCAATGTTTGGAATGGACCTGCGGATGGGAGAAGCGGCCGGTGCCCGGGAATCGCTACGGCCCGCGAGCACGCGGGCGAGGAATACTCCGGACCGGGAGCAGATGGTCACAGCCGCAATGTGGGCAGATCGGACGGAAAGGCTCAGCCGACGCGGCTGTCGGCTGCTGGTCTGCCGACGGATCGGCCACTGGGTCCATAGGATTGGGGTGGGCCTTCTGAGGGCGCAGGAATTGCAGCAGCGTGCGTACCCGGCTCATCAACTCCCGACGTAGAGGTTGCGGATTCCACAGGCCGTAATAGCGGATCTTATGAAAGCCTCGGGGCAACACATGCTGCAGAAAGCGGCGGACGAACTCGGTGCCTTGCAGGCGGCACGTCCGCTGGCGCTGGGCCTTGCGGTCCTTGTACTGGAAGGGCACGGTCTGGTCGTCCATGGCCAGGATCCGTCGCTCGGTGATGGCGATCCGGAACACGTAGCGGGCCAGATAATCCAGTACGCCCTTCTCGGCCGCAGCCCAGGGCAGGCAATTGACCACCCACTCCTGACGCCACACCGCCGGCGGCGTGAGTGCGAAAAGGTCGGGGTGCTCATTCTGGAGCGTCTGCCGGAACAGCTTCCGCAGACGGCGCGACAGGACGCGTACCGGCAGAAAGAATCCCGGCCGGCAGGCAACCCATTGCGTTCCATCTCTTGAGACGCCCCCGCCGGTCACCAGGCAATGCACGTGCGGGTGATATTGGAGGGTGCCGGTCCAGGTGTGGAGCACCGCCAAGATGCCGGGCATCGCTCCCAGGTATCGGGGGTTGGCGGCAATATCCAGGACGCACCGGGCCGTCAGCGTCATCAGCAGGGCGTAGAACGTCTTCTGATGGCTGCGGAACAGTTCCCGCAGGCCCTCTGGCACGGTGGTGGTCAGATGAAAATACGGACAAGGGAGCAGTTCTGCGCCGCGGTCGAGCAGCCACTGCTGGGTCTGAGCGCCGTGGCAGGCCGGGCAGCTACGGTTGCGGCAGCCATGGTAGACATACACATCCCGGCGGCACTGCGGACAGTGCCACAGATGCCCGCCCAAGGCGGGGGTGCGGCAGGCAATAATGTCGCGGATGGCACGCTGGTGCGAAGGGAGCAACGCCTTCGGATAACGCTCTCGGTAAGCCGGGGCGAAGCGGACCAGGACCTCCGCCAAGGAGATGCCCATGGCCATCAGATCACCCGTTGACAACCAGGCCATCGACCAAGCCGTCGGCCAGTTGCGCGAGCTTGGGACGCAACTGCTGGCGGAGCGGATCGGTCAGGTGGGTGTAGACTTGCGTGCTCCGGATGCTGGCGTGGCCCAGCAGGATTTGCACCAGACGCAACTCCACTCCCTGCTCCAGCAGGCGGGTGGCAAAGGCGTGACGCAAATTGTGCGGGGTCAGATCCGAAAGACCCGCCTGTCGACAGGCCAAATCGAAGGCGCTGCGCACGGAACGCTGATAAGGGTGGGAGCGATTGGGCCCCAAGGCGAAGACCCACTGCGGATTGCGATGGGTCTTCCAGACTAGCCGCATCGCCTGGAGCAGCGACGGAGACAGCGGCACCAGGCGTTCCTTATTGCCCTTGCCGACAATGCGCAGCACGCCACGTTGGGCATCCACCTGCTCCGGCCGCAGGCAGATGGCTTCGCTGATCCGCAGTCCGCAGCCGTACATCAGCGCCAGGCACACACGGTACATGGGACGCCGCACACTGGCGATCAGGCGGCGGCAATCCGCATCGTCGGGTGCGTGCGGCAGCCGAAATCGCCGCGTAGAGCTGATCTTTTTTTAAAAAGCCCCCACTCTCGTTGTAGGGTGTTCTGGAAGACAAACACCAACGCGGCGCGGTGGGTCTGGATCGTCCCATGGCATTTGCCGCTGGCGACCAACTCCCGCAGGTATGCCGCCACCTGATCTTCCCGGGCGTCTTGCGGACGCGTCCGCGTGCGCCTGACGAACAGCACGATGTTGGTTAGGTAGATCCGCTGCGTGTTCGGGGACAGGCCGGCCATCTGCAAATCCTCGATGACCTGTTGCTTTATACTGCTGCTCATGGCAGACTCCTTATGTGTGCTTCGAGGCTGGCGGCACGGACGGCCACAATGCCGTTCGTCCGCCGGCCCCATACGGTCCGCACACCAGCCTAACGCCACTTTTCCACGCACGCCACGGCGATAGCCGTTTAGTCCAACGGGTCGGGGTTGAAGGTTGGTTTTGGGTGCAATGGAGGCGCGAGACTCCTGATTGGCCGGGGCTGTAGAGTGTAAGATGATCAAGGTGATCAAGGCTGCGGTTTTGAAACCGCCTAGAAACAGGCGGTTTTGCTGGGGATTTGGGGTAA
>JAJZKY010000889.1 GCA_021803885.1 Planctomycetota bacterium | reverse complement strand
GCGCCAAACCACCGACGGCGAACAGACCCAGCGTGGCCGGTTCGGGCACAGCGGTATAGTTGATCGTACCGGGATCAAATGTCACCGACAGACCGGTGCTTGGATTAAACTCATTAAAGCTGAAATCCAACGCCCCGCTGGTAATATCGCCGGGGGTTATAATATCCCCGAGATTCCATGTCCCGCCCGGATTGTCATATCCACCAGTGGCAAAACCGGAATACACCCCGTCCAACGCGGTAGGACCACGGGCATGGAGTCCTGTACCGAAGTTCGGAATATCCGTCAGATTCGCGTAGTTCAGTCCACCGGTCGTGGAGGTGATTTCCCAAGCATAGAACTGGGCGCTGGGGTTGGCGAACACCAACATGGCGTCCCCCGTGGCCTTGTTGACCGTGAGGGTCACATCGCTTACCGACGGCGTCGTGCTGGTGTTCGTTGATGCCGCCACCAAAGTCCGCGCCATCACCGCCGCCATTGGTTGGGCAGTAGAGGCGGTGCCGGCGGACACCGGGCCGGAAGCCAAACTCAACCCGACATTGTTGTAGGTGCTGGTCAGATCGCCCAGCGTCACAGCGCCGGAAGCCGTAAAATCACCCTGATCCCAAGTCGCCCCGGAGGTGATGCCCACATTGTTGTACACGGTGGAGACATCCCCCAAGTTGACCGTCCCGGCCAAGTTCGTATCGCCGGGCAGGGTCGCCATGATCTCTTCCTGACCGGCGCTTAACCCGCTGACCACACCATCAGCACCATCGGCATAACCCACCGCGTATCCACTGGCCGTGGTAATGGCCCCACTGGCCACGTAAGCCTGGATGGCGCTGTTGGGACTGGATCCGGAACCGTAGTCGATAATTACCTTGTTGCCGGCGTCGGTGTTGGCCAGATTCAACGTGCCTCCCGACGCGATGGTCAGTGCCGAGGTGCCGGTGATCGTCCCGCCAGGCGTCGTGGACGTCGTCCCGCCACTGCTTGTCGAAGTCGGTGCCGCAAGTGTCAATGTCGTTCCCGAAGCAATATTCGTCGCTCCGACATAAGTGTTGGCACCGCCATCCAGAACCACCGTGCCGCCACCGCTCACAGTGACGCCGCCAGTGCTGCTGGCCCCCTGCAGGAACGGTGATGCCACTATCCCAGTGACACCGGATGCAACATCTAATATCACACCACTGCTTAACACGTTGAGCGTAACGCCGGGGCTGACCCAGTCGGGCTGCACCGGGGATATTCCTGTCATTGCCAGCGTGCCGTTGAGGTTCAGCGTCGCCACACCACCGCCTCCTGTGATCGCATTGGAGGCCAATGTGCCCCCATTGAGATTAATGGTGGCGTCACTCGTACCGTTGCCGGTGAGCCATACATTCAGCGGCACGCTGAATGTTACGCCACTCGCAAGATTAATCGTGGAATTGGCGGATATATAGACGCCCTCCTGGGCGCTGGTGTCGGTGACATTCGTCAGTATGTTTAGAGCCCCGCCCCCGAGTCTGATAATGTTATAATTGGCACTGGCATACGCCTGCGTTCCCAGCGTGGATGTGGTGTTGGAAAGAGCGTAACCGGTGAGGGTCAGTGTCGCTCCGGTGCCTGTTGAATCCTCAATTGTGACGACGCCAGGCGAGAAATACTGATATTGCGTGTACGCCACCAGACCCGCCACCTGCTGGTTATTGCCATTCAGGTTAAGCACCACTGGAGACACGCTACCATTCCAGTTGCTGCTTGTCAGGTTCACTTGGGTTTCTGTGGGCAGGGTGTTGGCTCCTCCGTTAAGCGTATACACCGTGGTTGTACCGTAGGACTCTAACTGTGTATTACTGGTGTAGGTCTCGGCGGCATTGAAATTGATATGTATTGTTTGGTTGGATGCGGGGTTCCTGTTAACCCCTGCTACCCCTGTTATAATCAGGTCATTCCTGCTGCCGCTGGGGCCGCTGACGTCACTGATGACTCCATTCAAATTCACTGTCGAGCCGGAGCCGGCAACCGCCATTTGAATGCCATATCCACTGTCGGGGACGGAAAGGGTGCCATTGTCATTGTAAACGACATTATTACCATAAAACCTCACCGCGCCACCAATATCGGGCGTGTAGCCACCGCCACCCACGGATGTAATGATGTTGGGGATATTCCCGCCACCATTGAATACAAGAGTCCCTCCAGAGGATACCGCGACTGGACCCGTACCAAGAGCGGCCACAAGATTGGCACTGTTGGGGAATACGTTTAGATATCCTCCTCCACTTACTGTGGTGCCCACCGTGTTGGTATTCGTTCCGCTGAGTGCGAGCTTCTGCTCACCTGAAGGGGCGGTGATATTCAGTCCTTGTTGAAATATCGTGTTGGCGGAGATCGCCAAGGGAGCGTTGATCGCCACAGAAGGACCGGTCAGGGTAAGAGAATAACTTCCGCTGCCGACGATGTTATAGCTACTATTTTTGTAAGTGGCATTGGAAACCAGCCCACTGGCGATGATGTTGCTACCCAACATGACATTGAACGTGCCAACGGGAGCGCCGAGAGCGTAACTACCAAACGATGCCGTGACACCACTGTCCGCAGTGTTATTCCACGCTGAATCCGTGGAGCCGTTGGACCAGTTTGGCGCAGTGGTGCTCCATGTCCCAGGCCCAATAG
>JAJZKY010000888.1 GCA_021803885.1 Planctomycetota bacterium | reverse complement strand
ACCTGGGGTCCCATCTCAGGGATCGCGCAGTCCTATATTGCCAGACCAACAACGAACACTTCCAACGTGAAGCCAGGCACTTCTTCATGAACGTGGAGAAGCCTGGTAATATCCCTACAATCAGCGGACCAGAAGAGTACCAAGAATTCCAGACCGACCAACTGCATCTCGTGGACCCGAACCGGTTCAAGCGCCTTTTCGCGAAGCTGCCCCCGGCGAGGAGCCGCTATACACTCGAGGTGACCGATCACGGCCATCCCGTGTCGGAATGGTTCATGAATCGGGGTCAACTGGTCAAGGTGGTCTACTTCAAGAGGTGAATTCAACTTCGAAGTGCAACATCGCTAGCGGGCCGGGTGGGCGAGCTGCGGTCGGGTCGTGGCTTGCCCGACCAGCCCGTCGAGGGAAGACCGATGAAGCACTACACGCAGCTCACCCAGGAGCAACGATACCCGATTGACGCCGACCGCAAAGCCGGGTGGAACTAGACCGAGATGGCCGAACAACTTCGGGTGGAACCATCGACGATTTCGCGGGAGATTCGCCGTAACCCGGGGCGACCGGGGCCAAGAGGCGCAGCGGCCGATCAGCCACTGAGCGCCTCAATCACCGCCCTCGAAAGCGACTGGGCTTCCGAACCCCCGATGAGGTATTCTTCCACACCAGAACCTCACTCACGGTTGCACTTTCAACTCGAACCCGCGGTGCCATTCACCCATGCCCCATTTGTACCAATGTGATGTGAGAGATTCGAGGATTTTTGAGAAGGCCTTCCTGAGGAAGCGCGGTTTCCGGCGTGTGATGGGACTGTTGGCCGGGTGTATCTTCTTGGCAGGATGCGTAGTCGTTGTTCCCGATATGCCCAAGGGACTCACCTCAGCGGGTTCTCTCAAGCACGTTTACGGCCTTGCACCGCTCCGAGTAAAGCCGCCTTACGAGACCCGCTCCTACTCTGAAATCCGGGGTCCCAGTACACGCCCCGCGGGAGCGCAGCGCGATGAGCTGCGTGATGAGCGTCTTCTGACCGACGGAGCATACCGGAGCTGGCGTTGGCGGATTTGGGCCACCCCTGATGTAGCGGCCTCGTGGGTTCGCGGGCAGTCCGGTCCGGCGGCATACGCGTGCCCGAGCAAGCATTGCATTCCATTGCGCTGGAAGTCCGCGTTCGTACGCTTATTCCAAGTGATGGATTATTTGCTGGACGAACAGCCTTTGCCACTCTCTCTGAGGGTCAACCTGATCCCCCCAGGGATTCCGTTCATCAAAACCTGGGTCACGCGCAGATCTCAGCGAGCCGTTCCTGCGGTGTTTACCTTCCCTTATCCCACGGCTCTGGGTACGGACATCAACAATCAGGAGAAACGTGAACGGGCTTTTGTCCATGTGGTCAGCATCGTCGGCTATGAGCTCCAGCACTTTGAGTACGCGGCCCATTACACCTCAGGGCCCAAGTCTTCATCACCGGGCATCAGAGAGCTAAAAGACGAAGCGAATAGTACGTGCTGGATGCTTGCGACGAAGCTGGCGCTTTTGGCGGGACGCTCATACACACTCGCCATACAGTTGCCCAATATCAACACGCTCAGCGCCGTTTTGGGCTCAGTCGTTCAGTATAAAACGGATGCCATTTGGGGGCCAGCCCTCCTTCGACGTGATCTTGCGCGATATCTCGGACGCGTGGCTCCGGCGACTGTAGGGGCGTGGCATGTCCGGATCCCCATGACGGATTACCCGGTCATGAACCAGGTCCTCGCCTATTGCCGCGGCTTCACCCGATTTTCAGGCGATATCGCTCGCGGCCACATGCCGATTCGCCAGGTGGCACATACGCGATTCTGGCCTGTGGCTCAGGAATCCCGGTCGTCAGTGAAATGATCCCCGGGTCCTGTCATCGATTCAACTGCAGGCGCCTAGCGCTGGGCACCGTTGTCTTCATCCTTTATCCTTGGCGCAACCTTCCGGCTGACCCACGCATCGGTGGACCCACGCCGCCTGAACTCGATGCAGGACACCGAGGATGCTATACACCAGATTTGACTTTAACTTCCCCAATGGCAACAGGTGGATTAAGCGCCAACTTCTGCGGATTCGACGAAAACCCGATGCAATTCGGATGCACATGCTGATCCGGCCACCCATCCCAAAATATGAAGCCCATGTGTTTCCTGGAGTAGAGACTAGGGGTTGTTGACATTCAACCATTGCAGGCGCCCAGCCACACGACGGCGGCGGTGAGCGCGACGAAGGAGGCATCGCGCTGCGCGAGCTGGTCGTAGCGCGTGGTGATCTAACGAACATGCTTCAAGCGACAGAAGAATCGTTCGATCCGATTACGATCGCGGTAGCGCTTGCGGTCCAGGCGGTGCTTGCTGATCCGGTTCGAGCGCGCCGGAATGACCGCCTTGGCCTCGCCCTCGCGAATGAAGCTGATCAACTCGTCGGAGTCGAAAGCTTTGTCGGCGATGACCGCTTTGGCCTCTATCTCCACGAGCAATCCGCAAGCTTCAGTCACGTCGTGCACCTCACCGCCGGTGAGTGTAAAACTGCCGAGCTGTCCCATGTTTTCCACCAGCGCGTGGATTTTCGGGCTCAATCCTCCGCGCGATCGCCCGGGCGCTTGCGGACCGTTTTTGTCCGAGCCCACGCT
>JAJZKY010000887.1 GCA_021803885.1 Planctomycetota bacterium | reverse complement strand
CCTGAGTCCGTGGTGATGTTGGGCGTGGTCGCCCAGTGGGTGGGGCCATAGAAGCCCCAGTTGCTTGGGTTCAGCGCGTTGGTGGATTTATACGACCACAGCGTCCAGCTCAAGCCCGCGTCATCATAGGTGTTCACCGAGTATTGCCAGACGCTGGCATCGTTGTACATGTCGTTGAATTCGCCAATATAGCCGGGCACGTTATACGAAGCATGGTTGGCAAAGTCGCTGGCTTGGTTCGCTGCGCCCCACTCCACTTGTGTCTGGCTACCGTTGTATTGATATTCGTGCATTTCGTAGACAACGTTGGTCCAGCCATATTGGGAGGGAGGGGGCAGCATCGACCAGTTCCAGTTGCCCCAGGTGCCTTCTAAGATGATGATGTGGTTCGGGTCCGCGGAGCGGATGGTGTTGTAGAGGCTGTTGTAGGCAGTTAAAACAGCGCTGTTGCTGGGAGCATTCATCGGCTCATTCATCACGTCATAGCCAGCAATGGTGGGGTTGCCGTTGTAGTGGGCAGCGATTTGTTGCCACATATATGCCGTGCTGGCTTGATCTTGCGCACTGGTCCAGTAGGCGTTGAGATTTTGCTGGCCGGTGTCGCCAGAGGTGCTTTGGCTGCCGACGACTCCGTGCATGTCAATGATGACGTAGATGCCGCGCTGGGCGCAGTTGGAGACGAGCCAATCGAGTTCTGTGAAGGCATCGGAGCGCCAGCCCGCGTTGGAGACGTTATTGAGCGGATAGAACTGGCCCCACCAGACAGGAACGCGCACAACGTTGAACCCTGCGGCTTGAATGTTGTCCAGGTCGGTGGTGGTGATCCAAGCCTGTTGATAGGCGGTGATGAGGCTTTGTTCCTCCGCAACGCCGAAGCGGTTGTCGAGTTCCTGCATGACGCTATAGGTGTCAGGCAGGCTGCCGCTATCAAGCGGCGTCATCCACTTCTCCATGATGAACCAGCCGCCGATGTTGACGCCGCGCAAGGGCACGACCTGCCCGCTGGCATTAACGATGTTCGTTCCACTCGCATGCAACATTGTGTATTGCGCTGGGGGAACTGGGGCCGCAGGACTGGGTGTGGGCAACGTTGGTGCCGGCGCAGGGTTCGATGTTGTGGGCGGCGGCGTGGATCCGCCACCGGAACAACCCACGCAGAGCAGCAACGGTACGCCGCAGCATAGAGCGGCCAAGGAACGCAGCAGTCCACCGTGACCTTGCTGAAAAAATTGTCGAAGCGTAAAAGAAGATTCCTGCATCCCGGCCACCTATGACTTTCTGTTGTAAAGTTTGCGTGGAGCGACAGATTCCCGCAACCCGCGCACATCTGTTCGCACCTACACACTAAATACGACGAAAAAGCGTGGTCTACAACCCCAAAATTCAGCGGGGATGTTTCCGTAGGTTCTCGATTTGAAGGCTACTGGACAAATGGATTGCGAAGAGCAAGGTCGTTCTCTGACGACACAGTGGTGCGGGATGCAGATATTCCTGAGTGTGTTCGTACCGGGGACAAACGAAGCAGGGAGAACGGCATCCAACGACTCAGAGTGCATACAATGTCGAACGCGGAACTCACGCAGATTCTCTTTCTCCTCTTGCTATTGGTTGGATTTGCTCAGATATTGGGCTGGCTCTTCGTAAAATTGCGCCAGCCAAGGGTCGTCGGAGAGATTTTGGCTGGCGTCGTTCTTGGCAACGCAGTGCTTGGGCGCTTGCCCTTGGTGTCCCATTTCATTGAGCGTGCGCAACACCAAGGCAATGTTCTGGATTTCGTTTCTTGGCTGGGGCTGCTGCTGCTCATGTTCCTCTCTGGTGCAGAAACCCAGCAATTGTTCACGCGCGATGAGCGGCGCGAAGTCGGTTGGCTTGTCGTTGTTGGTACAGGACTCCCATTCGCTCTGGGATTGATCTTCGCTCCTTGGCTCCTTCGGCCATCGTTGGCAGGCCCAAACGGCAACCATATTTCCCTGACGATTCATCTTGCTGTAGCCGTCGCCGTCACCTCCGTCCCCGTTGTCTCCAAAATTTTTTCCGATCTTAAAATCCTGCACACGCGCTTCGCACGGCTGGTTCTCAGTGTCGCCGTCTTGGAAGACATTGTTCTTTGGCTCGCCCTGGCAGTGGCTACGGCCACAGCGGGCAAAGCGATTCTCCACCCACGCGCGATGGCGTATCACCTGCTGGCGACGGTAGCGTTTTTTGCGCTCGGCCTCACGCTGATTCCACGCTGGATCAAGCGCATCAATAAATCCCCAGGCAACGTCTTGGCCAGAGATTCTCCCGCAGGCTATGCGATCGCTGTGCTGCTGGCCTACTGCGCCGTCGCGGGAGCGCTCAAGATCAGCCTCGTCTTCGCCGCTTTCCTGGCAGGATTCGCCGTTGTTCATAAAAAGCGGCGACTCTTCGCTGTGGCACTCGAAGCAATCGGCAAAGTATCCTTTGCCTTCTTCATTCCTGTGTACTTTGCAGTGGTTGGCTTGAAGCTCGACCTCATCCGAGGCGTGTCGTTGGGCATGATCTTTGCCTTCATTCTCGGAACCTGCATCGTCAAGATATTCTCCGTTTCGCTTGCCGCTCGCTTCGCAGGATTTCGCGGATTGGGACGACTCAATCTCGCCATCACCACAAACGCGCGCGGAGGGCCGGGC
>JAJZKY010000886.1 GCA_021803885.1 Planctomycetota bacterium | reverse complement strand
CGTGCCAACGATCCACCGCCCGGCAACATGGTGGTCTGGCGAGGCCTGTCCAGGCTCACCGATATAAACCTAGGGTTTCTCCTCGCTACGCAAGATGTGGGTAATTAAAAGCGGAAGCGGACGCTTACGTCCGAACTCTATCCTTATATATGGATACGGTCGTTGACGGCGGTTCGGATCTCCTGAGTGGTCCCCAGGTACCGCGCCGTGGTCGCCAACTCGGCATGGCCAAGCAGGAACTGAATCTGTTCGAGCTTGCCGCCGGCCTTGCGACAAAGCTTCGCACAAGATCTCCGCAAATCATGCGGCCCAAGGCGATCGATGCCGGCGGCCGCAGCCGACCGTACGACTACATCCCAGACCGCCCAAGCACTCAGAGGCTGGTCCTGGACGTGACCGCTCTTGAGCATCCGGCGGAAGACGGAACCAGAGTGGATCTCCGCTGCCGACGTCCATTCATCCATGGCACGCTTGGCGGGGGAGGGAAGCGGTACAGTGCGCACGCGCCCGTGCTTGCCGACAAGATCAGCGAGGACCCATCGGCCTTCCCGTGTTTGAATGCGGGAGAAGGTGAGAGTCGCCAGCTCCGTGCGGCGAAGCCCGCAATGCAGGAGCGTAGACAAGATGGCATAGTTGCGCTTCCCGATGGTTCGGGCGCGATCGGGAACGGCGAGCAGGCGCCGTGCCTCCTCTTGAGTAAGCCAAACGCCAAGCCGCACCCCTTGATGCGGCACCCCAGGTACGGAAGTGATGCGGGTGGCCCGGGCCGGATCGACAAGCCCCTGATCGCGTGCTTCGCGAACGGCTTTCCGGATGGCGGAAAGCCGGACATTGATCGTCGAGGCACTCAGACCCGCATGGATCAGCCGTGAGCGATATTCCAGGAACATAGCGCGCGAAATTGGTCTGGACCGAAGATCAACCAGAGCTAGAAAGTCGTCCAGCGCTTTGGCGTAGGCACGCGTGGTATGCGCTGAAACGGTGGAACTGATAAGGAGGGTTCGGAGAAGAACTGCGGCATCGGATTCGGCCGCAGGTAGAGCTTGCACAATGGTAGTGGGCATGGAGTCTCCGCAGTGGATGAGCATGCTGGGGCGATGGGAGAGAAGAGATAGCCAGGCGCGAGATCGAGACATTTCAGGGGTAGTGAATTCTTCGCGAATCGGAGGGATTCGCCGGAGGCATCAGAACGGCAAAGAGAAGAGGGCTAGGAAATCAGCTGGCGGGAATATGTGAAAGGGAGACGGCCCCTTTGATCCCTGAGGGATGGATCATACAACCTGAAGCAGTGGGATGCTGCTTAGAGCCAGCCGGTGGGTGGAAAGTAGCAAGAGTGAAATCCCTGGGTGACACAGCAAATAGACTAAGCTGCAATGATGGCCCGGCTTCTCAGCCATTCAGCGACAGCATGCGGGTCGAAGCGTACTCCACCGTCAATCCTGTATGACGGAATGCGGCCTTCGCGGGCCATGTCATAAAGTTTGGTCGGGGAATAACCTATGAGGGGAGCGAGTTCTTTCACTTTCAAAGCATGATCCATCGCTTCGATCAGATTCACGATTGAGAGATCATATTCAGGTTTCGACGATGGCATGTGCTGGCCTCCAGAATTTGCCGGGCGCTTTTTGCTGCCCGGCAGCTTCCAGTAAGCCAGTCCTGTGTGTTGAAAGCTGCAGAAATGACATTATTGCAGCACTTATGTGCTTTTCGTGAGCTTCTGATCCGTTCTAACAACGCCGTAACCAGATCAAGTTTTTACAAAATATGACCGTGCCCAGTAAGAAGGTAAACCAAATAGATGAAGAATGTGGCGTACAGGACTATTGCCTCATTGGATGTCAGAGCAAGCGCAAGGGTGTTGCGACAGCGTACCCGAGCCCTCGCAAAAAGATCGACAGAGGGTAACTCAGCGGTAGACTGCCAGGTTTTGTAAATGCGATCTGCTGAGCGGGGGGTATAGCCGCCCGCGTAATCGGCGACGTGTGCCCAACGCGCCATCGTGTAGGGAGCGAGTGCTTTGACACCGGGTCCCATTATTAGCCTCGCAAGCTTTGCAATGATCCACTTTAGTACATTGTACCCATACACCTCTGGCTCATCCATGACATTGCTGGCCTTGCCTAGGCTCCGCAGTAACACATAATCCACATTGTGATGGTTGCCGTCCAACTCGTCTAGTGGGCATCCGTTGTCCGGACCGATTGGTCCATGCGCGCTCCGAAGGATTTGAACGCGCCCGTGCTGGACAAACAAGTACAAATTCAAAAGAACGAATCCGGAGCGGAGCCGCGATAGAGCATTGAGGCATGCGATGGACTTACGCTCACTCCAGTAGTCGGGTCTCGATAATGCGCCGTTGAATGACTCTGTCCACTGCTCCGACGTCTGGAGGGCTACATGTTTGTATCCTGTTGAAAATTGGGCATAACGCGCAAAAAAATTTGCCAGCCTATGCCACGTCCGTGATCGATCGAGCAGTAGATCTAGCTCCTGTACTTGGCCAGCGCTAGGTTGTCGTTTTTCTAACCATTTCTCGGGATTGTCGTCGATGTAGCCCATGGGCCCTCCTTTGAGGCGGAATGCCTTTCCGTCGCTATCTATATCGACGGAGGTCTGACTAATATCCGTCAAAATAAAATTACAATTAGTTCTTC
>JAJZKY010000885.1 GCA_021803885.1 Planctomycetota bacterium | reverse complement strand
TTCAGCATGTTCGGCAACGGGTGGTCCGGCGATGAAGCCGACGCGTTCATCAAGCACGCCGGTGTCGCCGGTGAGTTGGACATATCGCGCCACGGCCAGCGGCAGCCAAAGGAAATCGTCGGAAAATTTAGTTCTCACCCCCCTTCCCGTGGGCGGATGCCACCAATGCTGTACATCTCCATCTTCAAACTGTCGCGATGCACAGGTGAGCAGATGGGCGCGGAGAATCGGCGGGTCGGCCAATGCCGCGGCCATGGCATCCTGCAATTGATCGCGAAAACCGAAAGCGCCGCCTGACTGGTAGTAACCGGACCGGCCGAAGATCCGGGATGAAATGGTCTGATAGAGAAGCCAGCCGTTGGCAAGAGCGTTCAGGGATGCATCGGGTGATTCGATATAGATTGTTCCGAGTGTTCGTTTCCAATACCACCAGACGCCCTCAAGGGCCGCTTTTGCGGCAGCGACGGATTGAAAGCGATTGACCAGGGCTTTAGCCTGAGCTTCGTCAGGTGCCGCACCGAGAATAAATGTCAACTCGCGTTCCGACTGGGGCGGGAGCTGGATTTCACACATGGTAGCGGCGCAGGGATCAAGTGCAGCGCCCAAACGGCCGAGCAACCGGGTAAAGCGCATGGCCTGGGGCGAGTTGACGGAACCGGACCTTCCGATGAACTCCGTACGGTCGCCGGTAACGCTGCGGCGCGGTTCGGACGTACCGGCAAAGGCGACCCAATTTCCAAAATCAAGATTCCATGCATTTCGCGCCAGGATCGCACCGGATTTTACATCCATCTGCGTCCAGATATGCGGTGCGGTGCGCTGGGAGGATTCACCGAGCACCCATTGAACGTAATGGGCAACGGTGAGCTTGCGTGGTCGGCTGCTTCGATTCTTCAACTTGATTAATATAAATTTAACCGGTTCGTCCATATGGCAGAAGACTTTCATCTCACAATCAATCTCCTGCGCCGATGATTCAAATACGGTGTAACCGAAACCGTGGCGGGTGACCGAGACACCCGGTGCACCGGCGGCACCGACCGTCGGCGACCAGAATCGGCCGGTTTGATCGTCGCGGATATAAAGCGCTTCGCCGGTGGGATCGGATACCGCGTCATTGAGCCACGGGGTGAGCCGATATTCGTGCGCGTTATCAACCCAGGTGTACATGCTGCCACGTTCGGAGACGACGGTACCGATGCGTCTGCCGGCGATGACATTGCACCATGGAGCGGGCGGAAGAACATTGGGCCGCAACTGCATGACATATTCCCGTCCGTCACGCGTAAAACCACCGATCCCGTTGAAGGCATTGAGATCAGGGCGCCGCCCGAGGGGCTGATCGGCATCTTTAACCGGTTGAAGCACCGGCACCAATGGCAGCGGGGTAAGTGAGGTGGTACCCGTTGCTTCGCTTTGCTCGACCATCGTGCCGGCCATATCCGACATGCTGATCGTCGCTGCTGCCTGAAGAAGGCGGCGATCTTCCTCGGCGATCAGATCGCTACGGCGAATGAAAATTCCACCGGGTTTATCCATCCATTGCGCACCGGGACCGGAGGCCGCAATGGAGGTGATCGCATCGGAGAGATTCTGGCGATAATTGGAAGCGTCCTGATTCCAGATGACCAGATCGACCGAAAGGCCCTTCTGCCGCCAATAGGCATGTGCCTGGATCATCTGCCGCACCAGTGAAAGATTCTGCTCGCCGGCGACGCGAAGCAGCACGATCGGCAAATCGCCGGAAATGCCCATCGCCCAGAGCCCGGACTGTCCCCGACGGTTGGCGCGTATCAGATCTGCATTAGCTTTGAAGCGCGAACGCGGATAGATCAAGGCACCGGCGAGCTCGCTGAAAAGCTGGGCATCGCCGCTGCCGGCGCCGAGCTGCCGCAGCAGGACCTGGCCATGCGACCAGGCGAGCGAGAGCGTGCGGTCGGTAAACCGGCGATCTCGATATCGAACGGCGAGATGGCGGCATGCTTCTTCCGAATCGGCGGCACCGACGACAATCTCCAGCGTTATGGTCTGTTCCGGAGCGATCTTGACGGCGCGTCGAATGGCGATGATCGGGTCCAGCACGGCGCCGTCGATGCCGGATAGTCGACCGGTATGACGCAGCGCCACCGGGTTGCTGACGGATCGACCGCGTCCGAGAAATACGTGGCGATCGGTCTGTGCTGAAAACGGGAGGGAATCATCATCCCGAACAAAAAAGCTCTGAAACATCCAATAAGTCGGCGCACTGGTACGTCGGGGGCGGCGCGACGCGAAAACCGTTTTCATATCTTCGGCGATCTGGGTTTTGACGAACAGATTTTCAAATGCCCGATGGGCCAGATCGGCGGCGTGCGGTCCAAGGACCACCTCCATGTAGGTGGTGAGTTCCAGCGATACGGCCTTTTTGCCCCGGTTCGTTATGGTGATGCGCCGCAACTCGACATCATCTTCGGGAGAGACGGCAACATGCATGGTCTGTTCAAGCGCGCCGTCGCGACGCTGATATTCCGCCTTCCCCTCCGAGAACGTGGCGGAATACATTTTTGGATTGCTGTTGATCGGCTGATACGGCAGTGCCCAGAGTTGGCCCGACTCAACATCTTTGACATAACAGAATAATCCCCAATGATCTTCGGTTCTGCCGGCAGCGGAGTG
>JAJZKY010000884.1 GCA_021803885.1 Planctomycetota bacterium | reverse complement strand
TATCTTGCCTCCTCTTCTTATAGAAGCTTGACCGACTATCCGGCCCGCGGCAAACCTTTGGACGAAGGGTGGCCAGGGCGTCACCGGCCTGACGTGGCGGACAAACGTCTTGGGGGACGAGGGCTTCCCACTTGCCTCACGCACCGTGCATCGCTCCATCGCGCGAAAGACGCCGTGGAACGGGCCAGGCGCCCGAAGCGGTGTATGCCGAGGACGGACCCGCCGGGGCGAACTGCTGCGGGGGATGCCGTTCTGCTGGCGGCGCAGCTGTTCCCCAGTCTCGGTCCGTATGCCACGCCGGTCGGGCATGCGCCGTGTGACGGTGGTGCTTCTATGCGCCGGCTGTCGGAATCCTTGGGGCATTGGCCGGTGGGCCGGCCGCTCGATGGTGGGAAAGGCCCGCTCCTCCTCTCGCGGCGCGACCGTTCACCCGCAGTCCCGGTCGCGTTGATCCCTCAGAGCTTACGGTGATAGACCAGCCGGGCGGGAGTCTGTCAGTGTCGCGATCGTAAAAGTGCTTACCGAGGAAGCCCGGAGGCCTTGGAGTCGGCCCCCGTCGCCGGCCTTGAACGCCTGCCGCCCGCGAAACCGCGGCTCTCGACCGGCGCCGGGTCATCTCTTCACGGATTGCCCGCTCACTGCCTCAAAACCGTTCCGTAGAACGTCCCTCGAATCTAGGCGGAACTCCATCATGGATCCTGCGCCGGCAAGGACCCTGCCTTCTCGTCCCAGCGTCTCACGATGACGCCCCGGTCGAGCCGGCTCATGGCTGAAGCGGCCACACTCTTCGGTCGGGCGGTGCCGACTTCCCTTTTGATAAGCGGACAGGGGGGTTGTCAGGTGGGATGGGCCCCACGCCGGTTCGCCTGTCCCACAGGCGGTTGACGCCCTGCAGGCGAGCGTCTCCAAACGGCTCGATCCGTCGAAGGAGGGATACGGACAATGGCGTCGAAATTACACAGCTTGTGGGAAGTGGCCCGTCAGGATCCCGGCGAGGTTGCAGGGTCATGGGTGTCCTTTACGGTCGTTACCCTAGGGTACGAATGTTTGACGGAGCTTCCTATCGTCCAATACAGTAGCACTAATCGGCTCCTTCCCCGATGGCGAGAAATTGATTGCGACCCGGCGTTCATCTGAGGAGCACGATCATCGAGCCCAGGCCTCATGGTTCGCAAGGGGTTTGAGGGTTCCGGTTCAAACGGGCTTCGGTCTCCAGGGGTTTTCCGGTGGTAAGGCTTCAGGTTTCAAGGGCTTCAGGTTCCAAGTTTCCAAAGGAGGATTCCGATGACAAGAACCCGGGGCGCAATTGGAGCCGCCCTGGCTGCGCTGGCGCTTGTGTTGGTGGGCTGCGGTTCGGGCAGCCCGGCCGCACAGTCGTCCAGCCATCCAAGCGTGCTGAATATAGCGCTGGGCGCCCAGGTGCAGCCGGTCTGGTGGTATCCGCTGTGGTCGACTACGGCCTGCGGCGGCACCCTGTTCGGCATGGAATATCAGGACCTTTTGTGGTTCAACAGCAACGGGACTATCAACTACTCGCAGTCTGTCGCCAAGAATATCACCGTCAACAAGACCGACAACGTCTTTGACGTACACATCAACCCCATCTGGCACTGGTCGAACGGGAACCCCGTGACGGCCAACGACGTCATTTTCGCGTTCAACGTGTTGAAGGCGTCGGCCGGCAAGGGCGCGCCCTGGGCCGCCTGTGGACTCGGTATCGGCAACATGCCCACCGAGGTGAAGAGCATCACCGCGGTGAACCAGGACACGGTTCAGATTACGACCCTCGGCCCGGTCAACCCGACCTGGTTTGAGTTCAACGCCATCTCCCAGATCACGCCCGTGCCGAAGAGCGTGTGGGACAAGTACCCCAACAACTGGAACCAGGAGCTGTCTTACATCAAGACCGTGGGCGGCGAGCCCATGAACGCGAACTTCAAGGTGATTGACGGACCCTACAAGCTGGTGAAGGCCGTGACCGACCAGTACTGGGAGTTCCAGATCAACCCGAAGTTCAGCGGCACGCCCAAGCCCACGATCAAGACGCAGATCTACAACTACGAGACGTCGAACTCGTCGGAGTTTGCGAGCCTGAAGAAGGGCAACATCCAGATCGGGGCCATCCCGTTCTCTCTCCTGAATCAGGCCAAGCAGCTCCCGAACTACCGGGTGAAGCCGCTGTTCTACCCGGGCTTCAACTACATCCAGCCCAACTTCTCCAGCAAGACGCAGGCCATCGGCGGGCTGTTCCAACAGCTGTACTTCCGTCAGGCCATGCAGCTCGGGATCGACCAGCCGGCCATCGTGCAGAGCATGTACCATGGCTACGCGTATCCGGTCTACAACCCGGTGCCGGAGCAGCCACCGAACAAGTTCTTCGACGCGAGTCTGAAGAACCCGTATCCGTATAACCCGAACCGAGGGCTGAAGCTCTTGGAGAGCCATGGGTGGCACGAAGTCAACGGCGTGATGACGAAAGGATCGACGCAGCTGAAGTTCACGTTCCTCGTGGCCGGCGGCGCCCCGGCGATCGGCTTCCTGTTCCTCACCGGGTTCTTCACGTTCAGCGCCTTCCCGCTCCTGATGACCCTCTCGGCGGAGTACGTCGATCCGCGCTCCACGAGCCTCGCGAACTCCCTCGTCTTCGGCCTCGGC
>JAJZKY010000883.1 GCA_021803885.1 Planctomycetota bacterium | reverse complement strand
AGTAATGAATAAAATATATGAGTTAGAAGTTAGCAATGAGATCGCAATAACTTCCACCAAGTGTCTGTACCGGTTGGTGCGTGGATTCCGGAGCACTGTCTGTCAAATAGCCACCGGCTTGGCCAGTGGTGGAGTATTCAATGGTAATGCCAATCGGGAAGTTGTTACGGTTCCATTCCCAACCTGAACTTGCGGCGCTTTCATTTTCCAGTCTGCTCGCATATCATTTATTAGTATAGCTGAAGAAGTATTAAGGTTTTGTGAGAATCTCATAATGAAAAGACTTCTCGACGGCATTGAATCCCCAGCCGATATTAAACGCTTGTCGGTGGATCAGCTGACCCAATTGGCCGGAGAAATTCGCGAGACGATTGTCACGACGGTTGGAGCCAATGGCGGCCATCTGGCGCCCAATCTGGGTACTGTGGAAATTATTCTGGCGCTGCACATGGTATTCGATATGCCGCGGGACCGGTTGCTTTGGGATGTCGGGCACCAGTGCTATCCCCACAAACTCATTACCGGCCGCTATAAAAATTTTGCGTCGTTGCGTAAAAGTGGCGGCGTCTGCGGTTTTCCCGACCCCAGTGAAAGTCCGTATGACCTTTTCAGCGTTGGTCACGCTGGAACCGCGGTAAGCACGGCAGTGGGCATGGCGCGCGGCGATGCCCTTCTGCATCGTGATACGCGGATAATTGCCTTCGTCGGTGATGCTTCCATAGTCAATGGCGTGGCGTTTGAAGGGTTGAATAACGCCGGAACGCTCCAACGACAGATGCTCATTATTCTCAACGATAATTCCATGAGCATCAGCGAGCCGCAGGGGGCTTTTGCCGGATACCTGGAGCATTTGCGTGTTACGACCACCTATGATGAAGTGAAACGTCGGGTGCAGGAACTCCTGGATCGAATTCCGTACGGACAGCAGATTTGTGATATTGGTATGCATGTAAAGCAAGGGTTGAAAAACGCCATTGCTCCCGGCCATATTTTTGAAGATTTGGGTTTAAAATATTTTGGTCCGGTAGACGGTCATGATCTGCCCGGTCTGATGGAAAAACTTAACGAGCTCAAAAGTCTCAACGCCCCGGCGGTTTTACATATTAAGACCATCAAGGGCAAAGGCTATGAATGGGCCTGCGAGGATCCCACAACATTCCATAGCCCTAAACCCTTCCGGGTGGAAGGGTGCCGAGTGGTGATGAATCAGGGCTCCGGGCGGTCCTGGACGGCGGCTTTTGCCGATGCCATGACCAATCTATGTCGGAAAAATGCCCATGTTGTCGGCATTACCGCGGCCATGCCGGATGGCACGGGTATGATTAAACTCAAACCGCTGTTTCCAGATCGATATTTTGACACGGGCATTTGCGAAAGTCACGCCACGGCCATGGCGGCGGGCATGGCGAAATCCGGTTTAAGGCCCGTCGTGGCGGTTTACAGCACCTTTTTGCAACGGGCATTTGATCAGATATTTCAGGAAGTGTGTCTGCAGGAACTGCCGGTGATTTTCTGCTGTGATCGCGCGGGTCTGGTGGGGGATGACGGTGCTGTGCATCATGGATTTTGTGATCTTTCGTTTCTGCGCAGCCAGCCTGGAATCGTGCTCATGGCGCCATCGGATGAGCAGGATCTGATCGGAGCTTTGGATTTTGCCATAACCCAGGATACACCAATCCAGATTCGCTATCCACGTGATAATTGCCCAGCTGCGCCCCTGGGGGAACCGGTGCCATGGAGCATCGGCAAACAGGGTGGTAAATCGCGAGTGCTGAAAACCGGTGTTGACGCCACCATTATCGCGTATGGTGCGCTGGCCATGCAGGCTCTGGCGGCGGCCAGACTGTTGGAAAATGAAAGTTTGTCCGTTGGCGTCATTGATGCCCGATTCTGTAAGCCTTTGGATGGAGCCATGCTGCAGGAGATATTAACATTGGGGCATGCGATTATTACCGTAGAAGATCATTCTGTTATTGGCGGCTTTGGGTCCGCCGTACTGGAATATGCCCAAACCAATGGCTTGGATGGCCGTCTGATTACCCGTGCGGGTTTGCCGGATCGCTTTATCCGTCATGCCGGCAGGTCGGAACAACTCAAGGAAGTAGGTCTCGATCCCGTTGGGCTGGCGGCTACGGTGCGCCAGGCGATAAGCCAGAATCTCCTGCTGCGTCAGCAGCACGGTGTGTTCAAAGACTCGGCCCCGACTCCTCGTCGAACAGCGCAACTGCGCCTTTAAGGGGCCGCGCAAAAATAAATTCATATTTTACGGCGCGGGAGTTTTGGCCGCCGGCGAGGTGTGAGCGACGCGCCTACCCCGCCCGCGGGTCTGTAAGCAGCGAACAACGAAGCCCGCGGCCAAAAGAACCAGCCGGAAAGTGCGAAGTTAGTTTTGCGCGGCCCCTAAGCCACAGAAGTTTACTTTCCGAACATCACACGTGTTCCTGTTAATGTGCCGCTTTACCAAAATGATGTTACAACCGTTCAGGGCATAGCCAGCCAATATCGCCCGCCCTGCGGCCGCGCCGCAATAAGTAATGAGTAAGGAACTTAACGTATCATAACTTCCAAATAGTCGTTATGCCGGCTGGTGCGCAGATTCCGGCGCACTGTCCGTCATATAGCCACCGGCTGTGCCGGTGGTGGAGTATTCAATGATA
>JAJZKY010000882.1 GCA_021803885.1 Planctomycetota bacterium | reverse complement strand
TTGAGAGTGAGGTTTAGACGTATCCGATACAGGAAGGTCGATGGCACTAACAGAATGTGCCAGTACACGAGCTTCGGACGGGAGAATCTGGCCGAAATGCTCACCGGCAAGCTGAATCAATGCATTCAATCTCATACTATCCCAAGGCGGCAAGACGAATCCTTCCATGATGACCCTCATATCTCCTGGCTTTTCTTTAGATAGCTTACAAGTCGAGTGTCGCAAAGACGGTAGAGCGTTAGCCAGGATAGGCATCTCGTGCAACACTCTCTCAGTGTCAAGCAAAAACTGGAAGAGAAGCACTTTCACGCCGCAATTGGAACGCCATGCACAAAGCGTAAGCGACCACCGGAGAGACAGCATCTTCCGCGTCCGACGAGCAAAGGCATTCCATACTCAACCAGAGCAATCCTCGTCCTATTCTCATTCCTGCACCAGCGATTGAATAATCGGGCAGGTACCCTGCCTGTGCTTGCGTTCGCACTGTCGAACCATCTGTTGCAAGGCATCCCGGATGGCGACCAGCGCGTCGATCTTTTCCTTCACAACATGCAGCTTTTCAAGCGCCAGATCGTGCGTCACGCTGCACGTTTGCGGCCCGTCCAGCTTGAGAAGTCCGGCAATGTCGTCGAGATTGAAGCCGAGTGTCTGCGCCCGTTTGATAAAGCGGATGCGCCGCACGTCGTCGCTGGAGTATTCCCGATAGCCGGATAGTGGCCGTTCCGGCTCTGGCAACAATCCGGAGCGCTGATAAAACCGAATCGTTTCAACACCCACGCCCGCAGCTTCCGCCAGCTTGCCGATGGTTAATCTGGATTTCATGCTTGACTCCGTACTCATGTACGGAGATTACTCTGTTTCCAGAGAGGAAGGAAAGATGGCGTATGACACCCGAGAAATCAAAATCCGGCGTACTCGCTCTCGGCGGAGTGGCAGCGATTCTCGCATCGACCTGCTGCCTGGGGCCACTCGTGCTGATTGCCCTGGGTTTCAGCGGCGCATGGATCGGGAACCTGAGCAGGCTGGAACCCTATCGTCCGCTGTTAATCGCCGTGGCGCTGGTCGCATTGTTCTTTGCCTGGCGACGCATCTACCGCCCGGCAGAGAAGTGCCTGCCTGGCGAGGTCTGCGCTTTGCCGCAAACCAAGCGCCTCTACAAAGCCTTGTTCTGGATTGTCGCGGTACTGGTGCTGATCGCGCTGTCTTTTCCCTATATCGCACCGTTCTTCTACTAACGAAAGGAGCTTCCCGTGTCTGAGCAGAGCCGTCAATCAAGAAGTCTGGAGATAACTGGAGTCCGCGCCGTTCTGGTCTGGTGGCTCCCTGTCGCCGCTCTCATTGTTGGAGCCAACTGGCAGAAGCTCACGAATCTGCTCTGGATTCCCGCTCTGCTGGTCATGGGCGCGGCCTGTCTGATTAACGCCGCACGATGCGGACGGGTGCATTGCTACGTCACCGGACCGCTCTTTCTAATCGCGGCTATGTATGTCGTGCTCTGGGGCTTTCATCTCGTGCCGATGCGGCCCAATATCTTTCTGTTCACTATTCTGAGCGTAACGGTGCTCGCTTATCTTGCGGAAATCCCTCTCGGCAAATATAGAAAGAACGCCTGTACGGACCAGTGAGGGCTTTTCGTGAATCAGCATTCTGAGAAAAAGGAGAACTCCATTGAAAACCGCCAAGATCCTGTCCACTTTGCTGCTGCTTGCCGCTGCGGTGCCCGCGCTTGCGGCAACCAAAACCGTCACTCTAGCGATTCCGTCGATGACCTGCCCTGTGTGTCCCATCACGGTGAAGAAGGCATTGAAAGCCGTTCCGGGCGTCTCTCAGGTCAATGTGAACTTCGATAAGAAAGACGCGGTTGTTTCCTTTGATGACAGCAAGACATCCGTGGCCGCATTGACCAAAGCGACTGCCAACGCAGGTTATCCCTCGACACAAGAAGGGAAGGCGAAGTAATGCCCTCCAAAAGTTGGTTTGCCAAGGTGGGGTCTGCCACGAAAGAGGATGCCTGCTGCGCTTTGCCGCAGGCGAAGCCGAATAAAGTCGCCATCATCGGTAGCGGCGGAGCAGCCTTTGCCGCAGCCATCCGGCTGCAGGAAGCGGGCGCGGACGTCACGATGATTGAGCGCGACATAATCGGAGGCACCTGCGTCAACGTCGGCTGCGTGCCTTCCAAAATCCTCATCAGTTCTGCTTATGTTGCCCATGTGCGCAGGTCCAGTCCGTTCGATGGTGGTATCTCCGCCGTGCCGCCGACCGTGAATCGTGCTGTCTTGCAGGCGCAGCAGCAGACTCGTGTGGAGGAGCTGCGCAAGGCCAAATACGAGTCCATCCTAGACAGCAGCCCGAATATCCGCTTGATGCACGGTGAGGCTCGATTCCAGGACGACCACACGTTGCTGGTCAGAGGGACAGATGAGCGCGAGCAGGCGCTCGCCTTCGACCGCGCCCTGATTGCCACCGGCGCGTCACCGGCGATTCCATCTGTTCCTGGTTTGAATGACGCGCCGTACTGGACCTCTACCGAAGCTCTCGCTGCCCAGGAGTTGCCGGAACATTTGCTTGTCTATGGCGGCTCTTACGTTGCGCTGGAATTGGCGCAGGCGTTTCTCCGGCTGGGCAGCAGAGTGACGATGATCGTCCGCTCCAGAATTCTCTCGC
>JAJZKY010000881.1 GCA_021803885.1 Planctomycetota bacterium | reverse complement strand
CCAGGCCGAACCCCAATCGCCCGCGCCGATCCGGCGGTGCCAGTTGGGCCGCGAATGGTATCGAAACCTGCGGAATGACCGTAAAGAGCCCGAGAAAAAAGCTCAGAACCACCAGCACCATAAAACTCGGTGCCAGCCCGACCAACAGGAGCAGGGCGGACACCACCAGCAGTTTCCCCAGAATAAGCCAGCGCCGGTCGATCGTATCCCCCAGCGGCACAAATAGGAGAATTCCCAGGCCGAACCCCAATTGTGTCATGGATGGCACCGTGCTTGCCGTGGCGACGGAAACGCCAAAGTTGCGCCCGATCAGGGCCAGCAGCGGCTGATTGTAGTAGATGTTCATGACGGTCAGGCAGGAAATCACCGCCAGCAGCAGCGTGATACGGTCGCGCCGCCGATCATCTATTTCATGTGTCAAAGGTCGTTTCACTCAGTGCTTCCATAAGTCCGTTTTGCCGCGGCATTTTTCTCCCGCCTGTGGCGGAGAGTTCCGGGCATCCGCCAGAATCATAGGAGGCCGGAGCGCCGTGGCAAACGGAAGGGGGCGCCGGTGTTTGATAGTAGGGCCCGAAAAAGACGACGGTGTTTCAATGGCCCATATCGGCTCGAATATTCCACCTTCTCCAGCCCAGGCGCACGCCTTTCACGCAAGCGTTACCACGCCCCTGTCCTACACCTCCGGAATTCGCCCGCCTGGTTTTACGCCCCGCGAATCATCCCTTATTGTAAATGGATGATGAACGCGGCGGCGGAAGGCCAACAGTTACTTTTAGATGCCCGGCAGGTGGTGCAATCCGAGGCGGAAGCGCTCGGCAATCTGGTGAATCGGCTTGATGATGCCGTTCCCAAGGCTATCGAACTCATTTACGCCCACACCGGCCCAGACAAACCGGGGATCTTGGTGGTATCGGGGATCGGCAAGTCGGGCTTGGCGGGGCAGCGAATCAGTGCCAGCTTCGCCAGCACCGGCACTCCTTCTCACTTTCTTCACCCGGTTGAGGCGCTGCACGGGGATTTGGGCCGCGTTCGACGCGGTGACATCATGCTGATGCTGTCCTACGGCGGTGAGACACAGGAACTGCTTCGCCTCACGGATTCTATTAAACGCAGTGCCGTCGCTACGATCGCCATCACCTCCAGCCGCAAAAGTTCGCTGGGGCGTCTGGCGGATATCACCATTGAACTGGGCAATATCGAAGAGGCATGTCCGCTGCGCCTGGCTCCGACCACCAGCATCGCCTGCATGGGTGCCGCGGCGGACGCACTGGTTCTCGGGGTCATGGGCAAACGAAATTTTTCGGCAGCGGATTTTGCGGCTTTCCATCCTGCCGGGTCGCTGGGCCGAAAACTGCTGCGTGTTGCGGAGGTGATGAGCTTTCGCGCCGGCGAAAATCTGGTGGTGGTTCGTGAAGAGCAGACGCTTCGTGAAGCGCTCTCCATCGAGCATGCCGTCGGTCGGCGGGCGGGCGCCCTGGTCATCATCAATGATCAGGGGCTGCTCTCAGGTATCTTGACCGACGCCGACATCCGGCGGCGAATTGCCACTCAGGAAACCATCCTCGATGTTCCGGTCGCCGGCTTCATGACCCGAAGTCCCAAGCGCATCAATCCCGATCGGCTCGCCAGTGAAGCGCTCGAATTGATGAATCGCCATCGGATTGACGAGTTGCCGGTCGTAGATGAATCGGGCCGCCCCGTCGGTATGATTGATGTTCAGGATATTGTAAGCCTGCAGGTTGCAGATTGAGTCTTTCAAGGAAGATACAGGAGTCAGACGAATATGAGTGAAATTGCACGGCCCGTATATGAACTTCTCACCCCGGAGGTTCAGTTGCTCATCCTCGATGTGGACGGGGTCATGACCGACGGCGGAATCATTCGCGATGACAGCGGCCAGCAGATCAAACGCTTTCATGTACGTGACGGGTCGGGATTGGTTATCTGGAGGCGGTTGAATCGGCAGGTGGCCATAATCACCGGCAAGGAGAGCCTCGTCGTCCAGCACCGGGCTGAAGAACTCGGCATCCAATACGTGTATCAGAATGTCTCCAACAAACTGGAAATATTTGACGATCTCCTCCAGCAACTCGGGTTCGATGCTCAGCAGGTAGCCTATATCGGCGATGATCTGCCCGATCTGCCCGTCATGCGTCGCTGTGGTGTGCCCATCGCCGTCGCGGATGCCGCTGAGGAAGTGAAGGCCGAAGCACGTTATATCACCCGATATCCGGGCGGCCACGGTGCGGTGCGCGATGCGATAGAATGGTTGTGCAAATCGATGAATTTGTGGGAACAGGTTCTGGCACGCTACCACTGATCGGCATCGATGAAGGAAGTAACCGCGTTTTTGGATGATTGAGCCGCATGGTCGGTAGACGCCTGCTTATTTACATACTCAGTCTCGCCTTGGTTGTGGGGGCGTTTCTCTGGCTTAAGTCGAGATTCTTCGCGCCTGGGGCAGCGCCCGGCGGGCATCGCCTCAAGCCGATCAAGATACCCTCCGGCACCGGCGGGTCCAATCTGGTCATGGTGGACAGGGATAAAAATGGGCGCCTGCTTTATGTGCTCAAATTCCATCGTGCCATTCCCAAAGGCAGCGGGCGCTACCATCTCGTCAAACCCCGCATGAAATTTTACGGCGTCTTCCGGCAAATGCCACACGA
>JAJZKY010000880.1 GCA_021803885.1 Planctomycetota bacterium | reverse complement strand
TGGTGGATGTGTCTGCAGATTCCGACGGAAGCCGGCCGGGGATTCCGATTTGATGTCGGCCAGCGTTCCGATTTGAAGCCGGCCACCATTCCGATTTAATTCCGGCCACCTGGCGGGGATTTTTCAGCGTTTTCGGCTGGGTCAGCAACTCGGGCAACTGTCCTCTCGTTACCATCAACGAGGAGGGCTGGATGCCGGCGAAGAGAGAGCTGACGATGCGGCAGATACGACAAACCTTACGGCTGGCCAGTGACGGCATCAGCGCCAGGGCGATGGGGCGGATGCTGGGCGTGGCGCGGAGCACGATCCAGGACAATCTGAAGCGGGCGCAGGCAGCGGGGCTGGCGTGGCCGTTGCCGGCCGACCTCAGTGATGCGGTTTTGGAGGAGCGGCTGTTTGCCCGCAGCGGCGCGCCGCGGGGGGTGCGCCGGCGCGCCGAGCCGGTCTGGAGCGAGCTGGTCTGCGAGCTCAAGCGCCCGGGCGTGAACCTGATGGTGCTGTGGGAGGAATATCGCGCCGGGCATCCGGAAGGGTACAGCTACAGCCGGTTCTGCGATTTGTTCAGGGAGTTCGAGGCACGGCTGTCACCGGTCATGCGCCAGGAGCACCGGGCGGGCGACAAGGTGTTCGTCGATTATTCCGGCAAAAAGTTGGGCATCACCGATCCCGCAACTGGCATCGTGCGCATGGCGGAGATTTTTGTCGCGGTGCTGGGCGCGTCGAACTACACCTACGCGGAGGCGAGCTGGACCCAGACGCTGCCGGATTGGATCGGCGCGCATAGCCGCATGTTCCGGTTTTTTGGCGGCGTGCCGCGGCTGATCGTGCCGGATAATCTGAAGTCCGGCGTCAACAAGGCGTCGTTCTACGATCCAGAGATCAACCTGAGCTATGGCCGGATGGCCTCGCATTACGGTGTTGGTGTTTTGCCGGCCCGGCCGCGGCGCCCGAAGGACAAGGCGAAGGTGGAAGCCGGTGTCCGCTTTGCCCAGAGCTACATTCTGGGCCGGTTGCGCCAGCAGACTTTCTTCTCTCTGGCTGAAGCCAACCAGGCGATTGCCGGCATGGTGGAGCGGATCAACGCGCATGTCATGCGCAGGCTCGGCGTCAGCCGGCGGCATTTGTTCGAGACGATCGAACGCCAGGCTTTGGCGGCATTGCCAGAGACCGACCATGAGTTTGCGGAGTGGGGTTTTGCCCGCGTCTCGCTGGATTATCATGTCGAGGTCTGCGGCTTTTTCTACTCGGTGCCGCATCAGCTGATCCGCCAGCAAGTCGATACCCGCGCCACCGAGCGGATGGTTGAGATCTTCCACCAAGGCAAGCGGGTCGCGGTGCATCAGCGCCGCTATGGCGGTCCAAGGCACGGCACTGCCCCTGAGCATATGCCGAGCGCGCACCGGCGCTACGCCGCATGGACGCCGGAGCGGTTCCGCTCATGGGGCGCATCGATCGGCCCGCAGACCGAGGGGCTGATCATCGCCATCCTCGCCAACCGGCCGCATCCGGAACAGGGGTTTCGGACATGCCTTGGCATCCTGCGGCTGTTCAAGGAGTTGGACCGTCCGCGCGCCGAGGCGGTGGCGGCCCGAGCGGTCGCCTTTGGCGCGTTCAACTACAAGAGCATTGCCTCGATCATCGCCAGCAAGCTCGACCAGACGGCCAGCCCGCCAGATGAGGCGCAGGCGGTGCTGACCCACGGCAATCTGCGCGGCGCCGAATATTTTCACTGATTTCCACTGAAAGGAACAAGCATGCTCACCCACCCGACCCTCGACCTGCTGCACAAACTCGGCCTGCACGGCATGGCCAAAGCCTTCAAGGACCTCGACGCCCGGCCGGAGGTTGCCGGTTTGGCCCATGCCGAATGGCTGGCTTTATTGCTCGAGCACGAGGCCACGTTGCGACAGCAGAAACGCTTCGAGAGCCGCGCCCGCGCGGCCAAATTGCGCCAGTCCGCCAGCGTCGAGGATGTCGATTACCGCGCCCCGCGCGGCCTCGACCGGGCACAGTTCCTGAAACTCGCCAGCTGTGACTGGGTGCGCGCCCGGCATAATCTGCTCATTACCGGCCCCTGCGGGGTCGGCAAAAGCTGGCTGGCCTGCGCGCTGGGCCAGAAGGCTTGCCGCGAGGATCTCTCGACCGCCTATCACCGGGTGCCGCGGCTGTTCTCTGCCCTGGCGCTGGCCCGCGCCGATGGCCGTTACGCCAGAACACTGCGCCAGATCGCCAGGCTCGACCTGTTGATTTTGGACGATTGGGGCCCCGAGACCCTGAACGCGGACCAACGCCGCGATCTGCTGGAAATTATCGATGACCGCCACGAGATGCGCTCCGTCATCATCACCAGCCAAGTGCCGGTCGAGCGCTGGTACGAAATCATCGGCGATCCCACCATCGCCGACGCCATCCTCGACCGCCTCGTCCACAACGCCTACCGCATCGAACTCACCGGCGAGAGCCTCCGTAAAAAGCGCGATCCGGCACCGGCCCACGCCCGAACTTGACCCAAAACAAGGACACGATAATCATTCAACCAGACCCAACCGAAGACGCTCAGGTGGCCGGCTTCAAATCGGAACCCCGGCCGGCTTCAGTTCGGAAGCAGTGGCCGGCTTCAAGTTGGAATGCATGGCCGACTTCATCGGAATCCGCAGTCCAAACCAAC
>JAJZKY010000879.1 GCA_021803885.1 Planctomycetota bacterium | reverse complement strand
GAAAAAGTCTCGCCGCGCAAGTGCCGGACCGCTTCCAGGACAACTGCTTGCTGGAAAACTACTCTCCAGACCCGCTCCGCCACGCCACGCCCCGCAAAAATCGACCCCTGTGAGAAATGGCGGCTAGCTGCGACACTGGCGGACATTCAGTGGATGGTGCAGAGCGGAAGCGGATTGGCACTGATCGATCAGAAGACTCCGCTCGATCCAAGCCTCACGACGCGACCCATAGCAAACGTCAACTGGACTGCGGATACGGCGTTCGTGCATCGAATTGGCGCGGAACACTTGGCGCGGAGCACTTGGCGCTGCCCATTCTCATCCGGCACCTTCGCAAAATGCGCAATGAGCAGCCCAAGAAACAGCCGGTTCGATCGACCACCCCGAAAGCAGTCCGACTTGAATTGCTTGCATAGATCGATTGAGGCGCTATTTCCAACCGCTTGGAGGCACCAATGAGGGTTATGCGCACGTCCGATGCATGGCCCGGTACCTTCCGCTAGAAATTCGCCCGTTGGCTTCACTCAACCGATCCGCAGATGGCGCTAATGGGCGCAAGCCGGATTTGCCAAGAGTTTTACAGTCTCACCTGCGTTCGCTCGACACTTCGGATCGAAACTCCTAGGGGTGGTGATGGCGTCTGCAGTTCTCCACGGCCCCCGGAACGTCTCGGAAGAGCGTAGCCATCTCGTGTGCCGTGCGCAGATACCGTTGATTGTTGACAGCAAGGAGTCGGCCCGCGTTGTCCAGCTTTACGCGATGCCGAATTGCCGTAAACAAGTCCTGAATCTCACGATCATACGCAGTGGTGTAACGAACACCGTTGGTGACACCCGACCAAACCGGCTGGGCTGGCGGTGTGGAAGGCCGCATCTAGGTGAGCGCGTGACTTTTGCTTTCATGCAATTGGGTGGCGATGAGTGCGGCGACAAGGAAGGCAATGGAAATGGAAGATAGCGCGAGTTCGATTCCGCTGACTTCTGTGATGTAGCCGATCAGGTACGGTGCTCCGGCACTGAGAAACCGGCCGACGTTGTATACCACTCCCATGGCGGTGCCGCGCACGGCGGTCGGAAATACTTCGCTGGCAATGATGGTGAAACCGCTGAAGAAGCCGGTCCCGAAAAATCCCACAACAGGGCCCAGGATCAGTAGCAGGTGAGGGCCTTGGGCGTGTGCGTAGACGGGAACAATCCCGGCAGCAGCCAACAAAAACGCGATGTAGGTCCGCTTGCGGCCAAAATGGTCGGCCAAATAGCCGAAGGAAAGATAGCCGAGGGCGGTTCCAATTTGCATGACGATGGTCCACGCGGAGGTTTGCACGATGCTGAGTCCGCGTCCGCCCTGGGCAATGGGCAGGGACAGAAAACGGGGAATCCAGGTGAAGAGGCCCCACCATGCGAACAGGGAGGCGGCGTTCATGGATGCGGTGATGATCGTCGCTCGTCCAAGTTTTCCTTGAAACATGCTGCGTAATGGGAGCGTCGCCGCTTTTTGCTGCCATATCTCGGGCTCCTTCACGGACCGGCGAATCCATACGGTGACCAGCGCGGGCAAGACGCCGACAAAGAACACGGCGCGCCAGCCGAAGCGGGGCAGGATCAGTCCGGTGATGGTCGCGCCGAGCGCGTATCCAAGCGCCCATGAAGCCTGGGCGATACCGATGGCTTTGGCACGATGTTCGTCGGGCCACATTTCTGCAACCAGCGCTCCACCGGCGGCCCACTCACCCCCGCTTCCCAGGCCGAGCAGGAAGCGGAAGACTCCGAGCTGCACGACGGAATGCGCCAGGCCGCAACAGGCCGTGAACACGGAGTAGATCAACATACTGAAGATCAGCGCGTGGGTGCGGCCCACCTTGTCGGCCAACCAACCGAAGAAGACGCCGCCGATGGCCGCTGAGACCAGCGTGAGAGACATCAATAGTCCGCTGGTCGCGGCGCTCATATGCAAGTCGTGCTGGAGATCGACCAGGACCAGCGAGAACAGCATCATGTCCATGCTGTCGAGCATCCATCCCAGCGACGTGGTGAGCAGCGCGCGTTTTTGTGGAGTGGTTGCACCGGTCAGCCATTGCAGACTCCGCATTCGCTGGTCCTTTCTTTGCCGCGGGGGTTCGATTGCCGGGTCGTAGCCAAGTTGGACACCAGGGACTCGGTACATGTTGCCCGGGCAACGCATGTTGAGCGGAGTTGAACTCGCCCCTGATACACTCGAACCGCAATGGTGACGCTGTACAACAAGATTGCAAATCAAAGTCTGGAACGGATTGCCGCGTTGAGCGATGGCGTGTTTGCGTTCGCGCTGACACTGCTGGTGCTGGACCTGCGCTTGCCCGTACACGATCCACTCCGAACATGAATTATGGCATGGGTTGGTTCTCATTACTCCCAGTATTGTGATGTACCTGATGAGCTTTCTCACGTTGGGCATTTTCTGGAACGGGCAACAGACGCAAATGAATTATCTGGCGCGGTGCGATCGAGACCTTACGTGGATGTACATCCTGTTTTTATTTGCGGTGACACTGACGCCATTTTCCACCAGATGGGTATTTACCTGACTCAGGTAGCCCCTACATCTTGTGGTTTCAGAAATTCGGTTTTGCCGCACATTTGACCAGGGATTTGTAGGGAGCCGGCTCGACAGCGACGGCCTGTTCCAGCAACC
>JAJZKY010000878.1 GCA_021803885.1 Planctomycetota bacterium | reverse complement strand
AATTCCGGGCGCACTAAAGGCACTACGGAAATGCTTGGCCGCATCGCCTCCCGCGCACTTTTGTTACCCTGTTGCGGACCCCTTCGTCTAAAAAATTGCCATGTACGCAGTGGAATGCAAACAATTAACGAAAGAATACCCGCCAGGCTGGAAGCCGTGGCGCAAGGCGGCGATCCGCAAACGCGCCCTGGACGGCCTCGACCTGCAGATTCAGCCCGGAGAAATCTTTGGGTTTTTAGGGCAGAACGGCGCCGGTAAAACGACGACGCTGAAGCTGCTGCTGGGCTTAATTCATCCCACGTCGGGCGAAGCCCGGCTGCTGGGCACGCCGGTGCATGCGCGGTCCGGGGTGGAAATGAGGCGGCGGGTGGGGTATCTGCCGGAAAATCCTTATTTTTATGAATATCTGACCGGCCGGGAGTTGCTGCGATATTTTGGCCGGCTATCGGGGCTGATGGGGCAGACACTGGAGCAGCGGGTAGAAGCGCGACTGGAACAGCTGGGACTGAGCGAGGCAGGCAATATCGCGCTGCGGAAATATTCCAAGGGCATGCTGCAGCGGGTCGGGCTGGCACAGGCAATTCTGCATGATCCGGAACTGGTGATACTGGACGAACCGATGAGCGGTCTTGATCCGGGAGGCCGGCGGGAAGTGCGGGAGATCATTCTGGAATTGAAGCGCCAGGGACGGACGGTGTTTTTTTCAACCCACATTTTGAGCGACGCGGAGCAGTTGTGCGACCGGGTCGCAGTGCTGGAAAAAGGCAAGCTGCGCAGGGTGGGGCCGTTGTCTGATTGGCAAGGCAGCGAGAGCGGCAGCCGGGAGATCATCTGGCGGCAGGCGGATGGCTGCAGCGAAGCCGCTTTGCAGAAGATGAATCTGGGCGCCGCGCAGGCATTGCCGGAAGCGGGCAAATACCGGATCACGGTGATGAATGGCCAGCTATGGCCGGCGCTGGACGCCATTCGCGCCGCGGGCGGAGAGGTTTTGAAGGTGGAACCGGCGCGGCCCAGCCTGGAGGCCATTTTCTTTGCGGAACCGCGGCCCAACCATGAAGCCGCTCCGGTCCGGCGGGAGACCACGGCATGAACGAGCGGACTTTAGGGGCGGGCAAGATCATGGCCGCGATCGCGGGCAACAGCTTCCGCGAGGCGATTCGCGACCGCTGGCTGCTGAGCCTGGCCGGTTTCGCGGTGCTGATGGCGGGCGCGGCGCTGCTGTTCACGCAAATGTCGTTTGGCATCGCGGCGGGCGCGCTGATCAACTTCAGCCTGGCGGCGATTACGTTTCTGGGCGCGCTTATGGCGGTGCTGCTGGGCAATCAACTGGTGGCGAAAGAGATTGAACGGCGGACGGCATATGCGTTGCTGGCGCACCCGGTGCGGCGGCGGGAACTGGTGCTGGGTAAATTTGCCGGTCTGCTGCTGGCGCTGACGGTGAATACCGGGCTGATGGGGCTGGCGCTGCTGGCCGCGCTGAGCTGGCTGCAGGGCGGCTGGCACAGCGGCGAGGGGGCGGTGCTGGCCGCGCTCTATTGCGTATGGCTGGAGCTGGCGCTGTTGACCGCGGTGTCGCTGTTTTTTTCGAGCTTTGCCTCGATAGGACTGGCCGCGGTTTTCAGCCTGAGCCTGTTTCTGATCGGCAACTTCAATGGCGAACTGCGCGGTCTGGGCGCGGCGGCGCGGCCGGGGCCGGGGCGCTGGCTGCCGCGGCTGGTGGCCGATGCCCTGCCCAATTTCGGAGGGTTGAACCTGACCACGGCGGCCTCGCATTATCTGCCGGTGAGCGCGCGGCTGCTGGGATGGAATTCGCTTTATGTCCTGCTCTATGGCGCGGTGATGCTGATCCTGAGCGCCGTAATTTTCGAATTCCGGGATCTTAAATAATGAGTGCGGGGCGAAATTCGCGGCGCCGGATGGCGATGGCGGCCGGAGCGGCGCTGCTGGCCGGATTATTGCTGGCCGGCCATGAAGCCGAAACCCGGGCGCGACCCTTACGGCCGCTGTGGAGGAAACACGCGACGCATCTGGCGGTGCCGGAGGCACGCATGGCGGCGGCGCTGTTTTTGAACTACCGGGGATTGGCCGCCGATATTTACTGGACCCGCGCGATTCAGTACTTTGGCCGCTTGCACCAGCAGCGGCGGCGGCATTATCCGCTGCTGGCGCCGTTGCTGCGGCTGACCCAGAAGCTCGATCCACGGCTGACCGCGGCGGCGGAATTTGGCAGCTATTTTCTGGCCGATGCCCCGCCCCTGGGCGCGGGGCATCCGCATGCGGCGGCGCGGCTGCTGGAGCGGGCCATCGGGACTGAGCCCAATGACTGGCGGCTGTATTTTGACCTGGGCTTCATTCAAGCTCTTAACCTGCACCAGCGCCGGGCGGCCGCGGCCACCTTTGCCGCCGGGGCGCGACGGCCCGGCGCCAACCCCGTGCTCTATACTCTGGCGGCCGACTGGTACGGACAGGCCAATGAGAAAGTGCTGGCGCTGCAGCTATGGGCGCATTTATACCGGCATGCGCCCGACCGCCTGATCCGCGAAAATGCTCTGGCCCATATGCGCCGGCTGCGGGCCCAGCTCGACCTTGCCGCACTGGATCATTTACTGCGGCAATATGCGGCAAAATTCCACACAAAAGCCCGCTCGTGGCAACCGCTGATCGCGGCCGGCGAA
>JAJZKY010000877.1 GCA_021803885.1 Planctomycetota bacterium | reverse complement strand
TATAGATGCGCGAACTCTTGATCCGCTGCAACGATAAAAGGCGGAGTTTTCTGAGTTGGGAAAGCTGCTGAAACGTGTAGGTATCGAGAGAGTCGACTAGCCCTGCCCGCTCCCAGCCTTGCAGTTGGCGTGCGGACACTTGCAGAATTCGCAGAACATCTTGACGGTTATATCGGGTCACAGATAAGTGCTCGCAGGTACCGTCTCTCGTCACGATTATGCAGTGTTTTGGCGGTGATCGCAAGGACATTCGATAAATTTCCGAGGAAAACTGGGACCAAATTCCAGACGCCGCGAAATGATGCTTTTTCGCGCCTACTCTTTTCCGCTTCACCTGCGACTGTCATCCTCTGTCGACATCTTCCGCAAAGACCTATACTGCCATCAGGAATCGAGTGTGCATTCGATGACAGGTCGAGAACGAATCCTCGCCGTACTCAGCGGGCAGAAGTCCGATCACCTTCCCTCGATGCCCATCACCATGATGTTTGCCGCCGACATTCTTGGGGTCCAATACGGACAATACGTCCGCGACCACAGGATCATGGCAGATGCGCAGATCAAGACTGCGGAGATGTTTGGCCTCGACTATGTTTCCACAATTTCGTGCCCTACGCGCGAGGCCATGGATTATGGCGCGAAGATCCAGTGGTACGACAACCAGCCCCCCGCGATCCTCGAAGAGGACGCATTGTTCCAGGACAAAAACACTCTTGCAGGATTCCAAATTTTGGACCCGCTTTCTGGCGGACGCCGCGAGGACCGTATCCGCGGTATCGAGTTGCTGCGCCAACGCGTTGGCAGCGACTTATTCGTCGAAGGCTGGGTGGAAGGGCCATGCGCTGAGGCAGCGGATTTGCGTGGAATCAACCGCCTCATGCTCGATTTCTTCGACGATCCAGCATTTGTCCGCGAATTGTTCGGCTTTGTTGTGGAGGGTGCCATTCGATTTGCTGCGGCACAGATCGAAGCCGGTGCGGACATCATCGGCATCGGCGACGCGGCGGCATCGCTGACCGGTCCGCGCATCTATAAGGAATTTGTCTGGCCGTGGGAGAAGAAGCTTGTCGACGCGATCCATGCGCAAGGCGGCAGAGTGCGTCTGCATATCTGCGGAAATACTAGCCGAATTCTTGACGGCATGGGCAGGCTGGGATGTGACATCGTCGACCTTGATTATCCGGTGCCATTCGCCCAGGCGCGCGCACAAATGGGTCCGCAGCAGACTCTGGCCGGAAACCTCGATCCAGTTCGAGAGGTCCGCAATGGCTCTCCTGGCACCATCGCACAATCGCTCGATGCGTTGCGGCAACTAGCCGGAGAACGCTGGATTGTCGCTGCGGGTTGCGAGATTGTGCGCGATACGCCGCACGAGAATCTGCACGCCATGGTTCAATTCGCCAAAAGCCACTCCGCCGCTGCAACACACGCATAAACGTATCGTTCGAACCGTACACGCGGTTCCATTCTGGTGACGGCGATCACATGCCATAACTCGTCGGAATGGTAACTTGTCTGCTATACGGAGGCCAACAACACCCTTCGTTCACATGCAACGACCGTTGTTTTCCTGTATTGAAGTCGTCGCAATTTTGAAGCATCGCGCACCGATTTGAAGGAACGAAGGTGCATCGTATGACGGGTCGTGAACGGGTACTCGCAGTTCTCAGCGGACGGCAGCCGGACCATCGTCCGTTTATGCCAATCACGATGATGTTTGCCGCCGATGTTCTTGGAGTGAAATACCTGCAGTGTATCCGCGATCACAAGACAATGGCGGATGCTCAGATAAAAACGGCCGAGATGTTCGGCCTCGACCATGTCTCCG
Organism: Planctomycetota bacterium; assembly: GCA_021803885.1. The sequence continues at coordinate 850 of JAJZKY010000877.1, read as the reverse complement.
CCATTGCGCCGACCTCGGAAGCCGTCGATTTAGGCGCCAGGTTCCAGTGGTTCGACGATCAGCCCCCGGGAATCATCGAACAAGAAGCCTTGCTGACGGACAAAGCTGACCTGGCACGACTGCCGTCACCAGGTTCAGTGCTCGGCGCAAGCATGGAAGAACGGGTGCGCGGTGTGGAATGGTTGCGCCAACGCGTCGAAAGTGAGCTCATCGTTGAGGGATGGGTTGAAGGCCCCTGCTCGGATGCTGCCGACCTGCGCGGAATGAATCGCCTGATGGTCGACTTCTCTGACGATCCTGCATTCGTTGAACAACTCTTCAACTATTCGGTGGAATTGGCCGTTGGCTTTGCAGCAGCACAGATTCTAGCCGGTGCAGACATCATCGGCATCGGCGATCCGCCTGCCTCACTGGTAGGTCCGCGGATGTACAAAAGTCAGGTTTGGCCATGGCAGAAGAAACTGGTCGACGCGATCCACGCCAGAGGCGCAAAAGTCCGCCTTCATATATGTGGAAACACCCGTAGGATCCTGGCGAGCATGGGCGAATTGGGATGCGACCTGGTGGACATCGATTCTCCGGTGCCCTTCGAACAGGCACGCGCGCAGATGGGTCCGCTGCAAGCATTGATCGGCAATCTCGATCCAGTGCGAGACGTTTGCAACAGCTCGCCCGAGTCGATCCGACAATCCCTGGAAGCGCTGCAGCAAAAAGCTGGTGAGCGGTGGGTGGTCGGTGCGGGCTGCGAAATTGTGCGCGATACCCCGCATGAAAACATGCGCGCCATGATGCTGTTTGCTCAATCGCACACGGCGGAAATTGTGGCTGCATGAAGAATGTATTTGGCCGT
>JAJZKY010000876.1 GCA_021803885.1 Planctomycetota bacterium | reverse complement strand
ACCAGGCCGAAGATTCTCCTGCGGCATTGCGGCAACTACAGCACCAGGCCGACAGCATGTTCGCGTCCCGGCGGGGAGTTCAGTAACGAGCGAGGGGAACCGTCCCTTGTCGCTCTAGTAAGTGGGAAATTTTCCCACCTATAATATGTAGGCAGTATTCGTGCCATAATCAATAAGCGCTGATAAGAATTTGGATTTTCCGGTTTTATGCTGGGCTTGGCCGGGATGATCAAGGAGATCCCCCCGAAAGTTTGTCGCTATAGCACGACAACCATCCTAAGGAAACATAACAATATATTATAGCAAACAATAGGTTATTATTGTGGCCAATTGTCTACACTAATCTACCTAGCATGACATCAGTTCTGCTGAAACCGCTCAGCCCTCCTTGGGCGCTACAAGATTATCCGCCGCAGCATGCCCGGAAGACGACTCACCACGTTCCCAGGAGCACTCAAAATCCCCGACTGTTCTATACTGATGGACGAAGGCGACCAGGGAGGTCCGGATGGCGAACCTGTGCCGGCCGCAGTACCCCTTTCCAACCGCAACCGACGAGGAGTAACAGATGGCTGAGACAGTAACGGATATCCTGATTGTTGGCGGCGGCCCCGCCGGCATGATGACGGGTATCACCGCCGCCCAGTTCTCGCCGCACAAGAAAGTGCTGGTGATCCGCCCGGAGACGGATGCGGTGATTCCCTGCGGTATCCCCTACATTTTTGGCACTCTGGGCGGCACCGACGAGGATATGGCCGGGCGCGCGCCTCTGCTGGCGGCCGGCGGACGGCTTCAGATCGGGGCGGCCCAACAGATAGATCGCGTCGCACACACGGCCACCCTGGCCAATGGCGATGTCATTCGCTGGGAACGTCTGGTGCTGGCCACTGGCGCCGAGAACTTCATCCCACCTATTCCAGGCACCGGTCTGGAAGGGGTCTTCAGTATCCGTAAAGATTACGACTATCTGGACACGCTCTTCAGTACTCTCATCCCGCAGATAAAAAAACTGGCCATTATCGGTGGTGGCTTCATCGGAGTGGAGTTTGCCGACGAAATCCGTAAACGCGGCATCGAAGTGCACATCGTCGAAATGCTGCCGCACCTGATGCAGGCGGCCTTTGACCCGGATGCCTGCGCGGCGGTGGAGAAGCAGTTGCGGGCCCATGGGGTTCATATCCATACTGGAGCCAGGGTAGAGGCGCTGCTGCCCGATTCCGGCGGCAAGCGCGTCGGACAAATACAGATCGCCGGACAGGAGGCGCTGACGGTGGACGCGGTGCTCATCGCCATCGGTACCCGCCCCCAGGTCGCCCTGGCCAGGGATATGGGCCTGACCCTCAGTCGTTCCGGCGGGATCTGGGTCGACGCCTTCCAGCGTTCCCGCGAAGATCCCAATATATTTGCCGTTGGGGATTGCGCCCATAAGCAGGATTTTTTCACCCGCAAGGCCAATCACGCCATGATCGCCTCCCAGGCTGCGGCCGAGGGGCGGATTGCCGGTATGAACCTCTATGGCTTGCGTCAACTCCGTTACAACGCCGGATCGGTGAGCATCTACGCCAGCGAAATCGATGGTCTGGCCTTCGGCGTCGCGGGGCTTACCCAGCGTCAGGCCGAACTGGAAGGCTTCCCCATTCTGGTCGGCGAAACCCGTCTGCCTGATCATCACCCCGCCTCGATGCCCAACACCACGGAGATTTACTGCCGGATCATCTTCGCCGCCGACTCCCTGCAGATTCTTGGCGGCCAAATTCTCGGCGGCGCCACCACCGGCGAACTGGTCAACACCATCGGCCTGGCCATTCAGATGCATGCCTCCGCACCCGATCTCGCCAGTATGCAATTCGGCAGCCAGCCCCGCCTGACACCCTCCCTGCACCCCTTGGTAGCTGCTGCGGGCGACGCCCTGCGGCGCCATTACGAACCACTTCATCCCTGCGTTACAGGAGATCCTCATGCCTAAAATCGCACAAGCACCACTCGGCATGTCCGCCGAAAGCACTCACCGCTGGACGGAAAACTATCGTCTCGCCACCCAGGACAGCGGACGCCTGTTTCTGATGGCGGGCGATCAGAAGGTCGAACATCTCAACGATGATTTTATCGGGGGTCACGTGGCGACGGACGATTCCGACCCGGAACATCTGTTCCGCATTGCCAGTGAAGCGCCCGTAGGCTGCTTTGCCGCACAGATGGGCCTCATTGCCCGCTATGGCATGGATTACCGCGACACGCCCTACTTGCTCAAGCTCAACAGCAAGACCCACCTGATCAAAACGGCGCAACGCGATCCGATCAGCCTGCAGTGGCAGAGCATGGCGCAGATTCATGATTTTGTGCGCCATTCCGGTCTTCGGGTGGTTGGGGTGGGTTACACCATGTACCCTGGCTCCGAGTTCGAGCCGACCATGCTCAGCGAAGCCGCACGCATCATTCAGGATGCCCATGCCATGGGATTGCTGGCCGTCATCTGGGCCTATCCGCGCGGCAAGGCAGTAGGTGAACGCGAGCAGGACCCGCATCTCATTGCCGGTGCCGCGGGTCTGGCGGCCTGTCTCGGGACGAAGGCGACCAGGGAGGTCCGGATGGCGAACCTGTGCCGGCCGCAGTACCCCTTTCCAACCGCAACCGACGAGGAGTAACAGATGGCTGAGACAGTAACGGATATCCTGATTGTT
>JAJZKY010000875.1 GCA_021803885.1 Planctomycetota bacterium | reverse complement strand
CCGTCGTCGCGGAACCGGGCAAACCTGCCGCGCGACAATCAGCGTGAGAATCCGCGACAATCAGGGTGAGAATCCGGGGCTGGGGGCTGTGAGGGCGTAGCCCGAGCAGGCCCCAGCCCCGGAGCGGGTTGTTTTGTCCTGTCTGGCTGACCGTGACCGGCTGGTAGGGGTTGGCTCCACCGATGGAGCCGCAGCCTTGCCTGGTCGCCCGATCACCGTTCAGCAGAAGAGATTGTTCATGAGATTTCGGACCGAGGGGGACACCCCGCAGCAAGCTGCCGCCAAGGCGGGGTTCAGCACAGCCACTGCCTATCGTCTCGAAGCCGGGGCGGATCGCCCACCATTACCAGTGGCCCCCCGCGGTCGCCGGCGGCCTGACCCGCTTATCGCGGTCTGGGACAGCGAGATTGTACCGATGCTCGCGGCGGCGCCGGGGTTGCGCGCCGTGGCAATCCTGGAGGAGCTGGGGCGACGGCATCCAGAGATCGGCGTGGGTGTGCGGCGTACCCTTGAACGCAGGATCAAGCTCTGGCGCGGCCTGCACGGCCCAGCTCAAGATGTTATCTTCCGCCAGGTGCATCCGCCCGGCGAACTCGGCCTCTCGGATTTCACCGATCTGACACCGCTGGGCGTGATCATCGCCGGCCACCCCCTCGATCATCGCCTGTATCATTTCCGGCTCGCCCATTCCGGCTTCGAGCACGGCCATGTCATCCTGGGTGGGGAGAGCTATCCCGCACTGGCCGAGGGGCTGCAGAACGCGCTCTTCGCCCTGGGGGGCGCGCCGCTGAAGCACCGCACCGACAGCCTGTCCGCCGCCTTCCGCAATCTCGACCGGGCCACGATCGACGATCTGACGACCCGCTATGCCGCGCTCTGCGCCCATTTCGGCATGGAACCGACGCGCAACAATACCGGTATCGCCCATGAGAATGGCGTGATCGAGAGCGCCCATGGCCATGCCAAGAAGGCAATCGAGGATGCGCTGCTGCTGCGCGGTAGTCCCGCCTTCACGGATCTTCCAGCCTATCGCCGGTTCATCGACGAGATTTTCGCCCGCCACAATGCCCGCCGCGGCAAGCTCATCGCGATCGAGCGCAATGCCCTGCAGGCGCTGCCGGAGGCCCGAGCCGTCGATTACGAGGAGACCCTGGTGCAGGTCACTTCCTCCAGCGGTTTCGTCTTGCGGAAAGTCTTCTACTCGGTGCCCGCCCGCCTGATCGGCCAACGCCTGCGCATTCGGCTCTATGACGATCGCCTCGAATGTTTCCTGGGCGGCAGTCCTGTCCTCAACCTGGTGCGCGGCCGGGCCGATCATGCCACCGGCAAGCATGGTCACGTCATAGACTATCGCCATGTGATCCATGCCCTGCGCCGCAAACCCATGGCGCTGCGCAACCTCGTCTATCGCGATCAGCTCTTTCCCCGCCCCGCCTATGCCCGCGCCTGGCAGGCCCTGACCGCGCGTCGTGCCGACAAGACCGCCTGCAAGATCACCGTCGAATTGCTCGCCCTCGCGCATGAGGCGGGGTGCGAGGCCGAACTCGCCGCAGTCCTCGATGCTGAACTCGATGCCGGTCGGCTCCCAAATCTCGACACCTTGCGCGAACGCTTCCGTCCCATCAGTGCCGCAGTTCCAAAAATCACGATCCAGTCGGTGCCGCTCAATCTCTATAGCCAACTCGGTACGATCAGTCGTGGAGATGCAGCATGAGCAAAACTCCTGCCGCCGATGCCGCACGTCTCGCCTTTCTCCTCAACGAACTTCGCCTGCCCAGCATCAAGCATCTCTGGCCCGATCTCGCCGCCCAGGCCGACAAGGAAGCCTGGCCTGCCGCACGCTTCCTGGCAGCGCTCGCCGAACACGAACTGGCCGACCGCGAACGGCGCCGCATCGAACGCCATCTCCTCGAAGCTCATCTGCCAATCGGCAAAACACTCGACAATTTCGACTTCAACGCCGTGCCGGTCATCAGCAAGGCCCACATCACCGCTCTCGCCTCCGGCAATGCCTGGATCGAACACGGCGCCAATTGTCTCGTGTTCGGGCCGCCCGGCGTCGGAAAATCGCATCTCGCTTCAGGTCTCGGCCGCGCCCTCATCGAAGCCGGCTTCCGCGTGCTGTTCGCCAGAACCACTGACCTCGTCCAGCGCCTGCAGGTCGCCAGGCAAGACCTCGCCCTCGAAGCCGCCATCACCAAACTCGACCGCTATCATCTGCTCATCCTCGATGATATCTCCTACGTCACCAAGGATCAGGCCGAGACCTCCGTGCTCTTCGAGCTGATCAGCCGGCGCTACGAGCATCGCTCCATCATGATCACCGCCAATCAGGCTTTCGGAGAATGGAACAAGATCTTTCCCGACCAGGCCATGACCTTGGCCGCTGTCGACCGCCTCGTTCACCACGCCACCATCATCGAAATGAATGTCGAAAGCTACCGGCGCCGCACCGCTATCGCCCGCAAACGAGCCGCAGGAAGGCCGCCAGCCAGGCAAACCCCAAATTCAGAAACCTGATCGACGCCGCCTGATCGCCGCTCAGCGACAATCAACAAAAATCCACTTGCCATCCAACTCAAAACCCATATCCTCGCCCCCGTCGCCGTCAGCTTTTCTCATGCTGATTGTCGCTCCTTCTCACCCAGATTGTCGCGCTACATACCCGCTTCTCCGGCGACT